>NZ_CAJPOU010000104.1 GCF_905372335.1 Streptococcus sp. A12 | reverse complement strand
TGTAAGTCTGATGTTCCAAACTCTCCATGGCATAATGAAGGTAGTCCTCCACATTATAAACAGGCACAATTACCGAAATCATATTTCCTTTTCTTTCTCTTACTTAGTTTTACAGTTTAAATCTCAAATGAGCTTCTATCTGGAAGCAGTTGATCCATAGCCTTGATAAAGTCTGTCATCACCTGCTCCTCGTCTTGAATGTTAAATCCATCATTGATACACATAATTTGGTATTTGCCAGAATTTAGTATCTTCCAAAAATCTGGTCCGGCATTATCCAAAGAAAAGAGTCCTCCCAACTTAGGATTTCCGATAGCGTATTTACCACTGGCAATCTGCCAATACTTAAAGAGCCAAACATTGGTATCAGAGGGACTTCTGAAGCGACTAGCCGAGGTTCTTTCCAAGACAGCTTTTTCCTTTTCCCATACCAAGTTCATCGTTGATCTTAGTAGAGGATAGGGCAGATGACTCTCCCAGAAACCACAGATAAACTGACTATTTCTGTATAGTAGCGACTTAACGATACTTTTTAATCCCTGCTTTGGATCAAAGAATTGGCCATTCTTCAAAATTTCATTTCGACTGAAATAGCTAGTGACAATCTCCATGTCATTTATCTGAAAATTCCCCGTTCCATATCGCTCAGGAATAATCGGTGAAAGAGCCGTATTATATTTGGGTAAACCATCCTCTGAGAAAAAATCTGTCGGCTCGACTGGAGCTGTCAAATACATATCGTCATTAAAAAAAACAAAATGCTCTGAGAGACCAGGGATTCGATGGATGTTACTTTCGATAGGATTGGCAGAAAAAACTGGTAGGTAGTCATTACAGATAATTTCTGTATGATCTACCAACACCAATTTTTCACTATTTATATCTAACCAGCTTGGCTTTTGCTGGTCAGTCACGAGGTAGACCTTATTGACCCAAGGAGCAAATTTTTCAACTCCTCTAAACCAATATTTAAAGGTCCCCCATTCTCGGTAAGCCTTGACTGAATTCATACTCTGTTTAGAAGTATTAACCGAGCCATCATAGCTTGATTTTTTTTCTTGCCATACAGGATCATTCCCATCAACCCAAGTCACAACAAAATCTATTTTATTCATAACTAATCTTTTCTATCTGTTTTATACAACTCCGAAAAGTTCTTGATGTAACTCTCCAAAGAAAACAGCTCTTTTTGTCTCTGATATCCTACTCGCCCAAATTTTTCTCTTTTTTCAGAACTATCTAGTAAGAGAGAAATGGCATTAGAAAGTTCTTGAGGACGATTTGGTTTGACTAAGCAACCACTTTTGTCATCTACTACCATTTCAGCTATTCCCCCATTGTTATAACCAACAACTGGTTTTGAACAAGCCATGGCTTCTAGGACTACTGTAGGTAGGGAATCAGGTTTTATACTTGGTAAGACAAAGATATCAAACATATTATAAAGTTCAGAAGTCTTATCGTAGTAATCAATACGATGAATTTGTGACACAACAGATGAAGAAGCTATTCTCTTATCTAGTTCTTCTAAGCGCCATTCTTCACCAGGAAAAACACCTCCAGCTAGGAAAGCCACCGCTTGCTCATTCTTTTCCAAAAGTGGCTCGACTGCTTCTATGAAATCATTTTGTCCTTTGATAGCATTGACCCGACCAATCATGCCAATCACAAGTGCATCTTGCGCAATGTCAAATTTTTCACGAATAGAAGACGCATCCATTGGATAATAGACAGCATTATCGACACCGTTATAAATCACTTCCACTTGGCTATCTTTGATAAAGGGAGACTGCTTGATATGATTAGCGACCGCTTGGGACACCGTCACAATCTTGTCTGCATATCGTCCCATGAGCATATTGATAAAGTCAGAAATAGCTTTGGGTTTGACGATAATCTCATGAACATGCCAAATCAAAGGCAGCTTGAGCTTGCGTTTCAAATAGATGCCCTCCAAAACAGCCGCTGTATTATTGTGAACCATATCTATACTGTGTTCTCGAGCATAGAGGGCGATTTGCTTAGCATAGAAATTATAAGAGCGAATATAGTCGGCAATGCCTTTAGGATTAAAGTATTTTCTACGTAAAATCGGATAATCCAACACGCTGACCTTAGCTCCAACTTGGCGCAAAGCCTCGACTAAAACACCGTCATTTGGCAAGATGACGTGAGCTTCAAATTCTTTGGAATCCAATCCTTTGATCAATTCCAATAAAACCTTATCTGCTCCATACATTTCTGCACCAGCATGCAAGTATAAAATCCGTTTCATTCCCTATCCTTTAAACACTTCTTCATAATCTGACACAATCTTTTCCCATGTGAAAGCTGAGATAATTCTTTGGCTTGACTTGAAATCCAAGTCAGCTATCACTACCTGATCAAATCCCTCTACTTCCTCAATGACGCGTGCCAACTCATCTTTTTTCCAATAAATAGCCCCGTCTTCACCAACCTCACGGTTAAAACCAACATCTAGCAACAAATTCAGTTTTGTAGATGCTAGAGCTTCCAGTAGAGAAGGGTTGGT
>NZ_CAJPOU010000103.1 GCF_905372335.1 Streptococcus sp. A12 | reverse complement strand
AAAAAAGAGGTCAAGGACCTCTTTTTAAGTTGATTATAATTGCATTTGATTATAAGATTTTGTGAAAGCTTCCAGTATATCTTTTGGTGCTTTGGAGTAATCTACTGAAGTTTCCAAAGTCCCTTTTACAATCGTACGATAAGTTGCTGCGGCATCCTCACAGGTCACCAAGGTGATTTCATTAACCCCTTCACGATCTGCAATGACATCGACACGATCTGGTGTCACTGTCTCAACAGAATTGATGACATAGGTATACACCTTTTCCTTATCAGTGATATAGATTTTCATTCCAGCTTTGGCATGTTCTAACGGGGAAAAGAGCATTTCATTTGCCCCTGTTAAACCAAAGACATGGTGACTAGCCAAGGAGTAATTCCTTTCCCCCATAACCTGGTCCTCTTTCATGGTACCTGCCCCATAATAGAGTCCCACATTATCTAAGCCTTTAAAAATCGGAAGGTTCATCTTCAACTCAGGAATTGCTATCCCCCCAATAACAGGCAACTTCTGCGCCTGCCACTGAGCATTGATAACAGATTCTGTAGAAAGCGATTTGACTTCTTTAAAATCAAAGCTAGTCTTGGCATCTTTATTCTTATCGATGGTCTTTTTCGATACCTTGTTGACTTGATACTGATTAGTATGCCACACCATGATCATGTTCCGAATCGGAGCATTAAAGATCAAGGCAATAGACAAAAGGATTAGTAAGGTAGCAAAGATATTAATCAAGCGATTGCGTAAGCTTGTTTTCTTCTTTTTTCTTCTTGAAGCCATTTTTTATCCTACCCTTCACTTTCAGTTTCAGTCTCTGACTCATCATTTTCGTCAGCTTGAACCGTTGTAAAGGTTACGATTTGGGCATCTTGATCCAGACGCATCACTTTCACACCCATGGTCGAACGTCCAGTTTGAGAAATATTGGCGACGCTGGTACGAATCATGACACCTGTATTGGTGATAATCATCAAATCCTCATCTCCTTTGACAGTCATGAGACCGGCTAGAGGACCATTCTTATCAGCCACATTAGCAGTTTTAATCCCTTTACCACCACGTCCTTTTGTTGGATACTCATCAGCACGCGTGCGTTTACCGTATCCCTTTTCAGTGATGATCAATACTTCATCTTGGTCTGTAATCACGCTTGCACCGACCACTTGGTCACCTGGGCGAAGGTTGACACCTCGTACCCCAGTTGCAGAACGCCCCATGTTCCGTACAACAGACTCTTTGAAGCGGACAGAATAACCAAATTTAGTCCCAATGATCACGTCCGTATTTCCGTCTGTGAGGAAGACATTGATCAGCTCATCCTCATCTTTAAGGTTAAGAGCTTTCAAGCCATTTTGACGAATATTAGCAAACTCAGCTACACTGGTTCGTTTCACCAAACCTGAACGGGTTGTAAAGAAGAGATAAGCGTCTTCACTACGATCCTGAGCGACGTTAATAATGGTCTGAATGGATTCTCCGTCATCTAACTTGAGCAAGTTGACAATTGGAAGCCCCTTAGCTGTACGGCCGTATTCAGGGATTTCATAGCCTTTCAGACGGTAAACCCGTCCCTTATTGGTAAAGAAGAGCAAACGATCATGGGTGCTGGTAGAAACCAATTCACGGACAAAGTCATCATCTTTGACCCCTGTACCTTGAACACCACGTCCCCCTCGTTTTTGAGCAGTAAATTCATCTTGATCCAATCGTTTGATGTAACCCTTGTTAGAGAGAGTAATCAAGACATTGCTTTCTTCGATCAAATCTTCGTCTTCTAGTGATAGAACTTCTCCTACCATCAATTCTGTCCGACGTGGATCTCCAAACTTCCGTTTGACCTCGTCCAATTCTTCCTTGATAATCGCAACTACACGCTCTGGCTTGGCTAAAATATCAGCAAGATCAGCAATCAAGGCAACGAGATCATCGTATTCGCTTTGAATCTTGTCACGTTCCAAACCAGTCAAACGACGTAGACGCATATCCAAGATAGCTTGACTTTGACGCTCAGAAAGATTGAACTTACTCATCAATTCTGCTTGTGCTTCTGCATCTGTCTGGCTATTACGGATGATTTTAATCACTTCATCGATGTGATCAAGAGCAATTAAGAGACCTTCCAAGATATGGGCACGAGCTTCCGCCTTCTCTTTATCAAAGATAGTCCGACGAGTCACCACTTCTTTTTGGTGCTCAATATAAGATCCTAAAATCTCACGAAGAGAGAGAATCTTAGGGACACCATTTTGGATAGCCAACATGTTGAAACCAAAGTTGGTTTGCATTTGGGTCATCTTGAAGAGGTTGTTTAAGATAACATTGGCTGAGGCATCGCGACGCACTTCAATGACAAAACGAACCCCTTCCCGGTTAGACTCATCCCGAACTGCTGTGATCCCATCGATTCGTTTTTCTTGAACCAAACGAACGATATGCTCATGCACTTTGGTCTTGTTGACCATATAAGGAAATTCAGTGACGACAATGCGTTCACGGCCTGTCTTGGTCTCTTCAATTTCCGTCCGAGACCGCAAGACAATCGAGCCTTTTCCTGTTTCATAGGCCTTATGAATACCCGATTTGCCCATGACCAAGGCTCCAGTAGGGAAATCTGGTCCAGGAAGCACTTCCATCAGTTCACGCGTTGTCACATCAGGATTATCCATCATTAGCTTGACAGCATCAATAGACTCACCGAGGTTGTGTGGAGGGATATTTGTCGCCATCCCTACCGCAATCCCTGTCGCTCCATTGACTAACAAGT
>NZ_CAJPOU010000102.1 GCF_905372335.1 Streptococcus sp. A12 | reverse complement strand
CATAGGTAGCTTCAGAAAGATCCATCTCCACTTCGTTATAGACGATAGGAACACGATCCTCAACGATATTTGCTTCCATTCCATAAATGAGCTGGATCCCCGCTTTCTTGGATGCCTTATAGCCATGAGGGAAGGATTGAACATTTCCGTGGTCTGTGATTGCCACTGCTTTGTGGCCCCATTTTGCTGCTGTTCCAACGATTTCCTCGACCTCAGGAAGAGCATCCATAGTCGACATATTGGTATGGGCATGAAACTCAACACGACGCTCGCCTTCTGGCATCAAATCCTTACGTTCATAGTGAACTACTTCCTGCACATCTTGCACATTCATGGTCAAATCTCGTGTGAAATTATTGACCTCGACATTTCCACGAACACGGAGCCATGAATTTTTCTTAATGATGTCAAACTTCTGAGCTTCTTCTTCATTTTTGACCCATTTTTGCATGGAGAAACTAGACGTGTAGTCCGTCATCTTGAAATTAATCAAGACACGACCCGTTCTAGTCACTTTATGCTCCACATCAAAGACAACTCCTTCAAAAACCAGTCGATTTTCTTCGGTATTGACCTCAATCATTGGAGTTACCTCTGCCTTGTCGAGTTTAGGCTTAGCAGCTGCCTTCTTGGCTTGGAAATCAAAGACAGGTTTGTCCTCAACTGGAGGAGGCGGTGCCATCTGCTCTAACTGTTCCATAGCTCGAAGGGTCTCATCATTGGCAGCCTGAACAATCATTTGATTTTCCGAATGGAAAGCTTCCTGCTCTTCCTTTGTCAAATCTTCATTTTTCTCTAAATGGCATTTAAACTTAGGAAAACCAAAGAGCTCAAGTTGTTTGCTAAGATTTGGCAAATGATTTTTTCTGAAATGCTCTGTATCTGCTGCTTCAGAGGCCTCAATAATCAACTGATCGTTTTCGCATCGAACCTGAAAATCCTGATACATGGTCCGAAATCCTTGGCTAGAACAAGGCCCATCTGAAAAAGCCTCCTGATAGTAGGCCTGTAAAAGCTCTCTTGAAAAATCTTGACCTTTCGTTTTAATCTCGAAAGTTGCTTGATTTCCCGTTTTTGAAAATTCTTCTTTCAATCCCTTCTTCAATGCTAAAAAGAGTTCAAAGGGCAGAATATTCTCAAAGACAAAACGAAACTCCCAAATGTTACTTTGTTTGTGTACAATAACTTGTTCAATTTCAGCCTGGGAGAAGGCCTCATGATTTCTTATCTCAGCGGGAATTCCCAACTGATTCATTAAAATTTCAAAAGTGGTTGACATCCATTTTCCTCACAATATACTCCTTCTATTTTACCATACTTGAGGTACTTTTTCCTATTTCTACTAAATAGAAAAAGAAGCCACAAAGTGACTTCTTTTATAGTGGCGACGAATTAGTCTTCACCTTTGTTTTTCTTAATGATTTCTTCTTGTACTGACTTAGGTACATCTTCGTAGTGGTCAAATACCATCATGAAGGTACCACGTCCTTGTGATGCAGAACGAAGAACTGTTGCGTAACCGAACATTTCAGCAAGTGGAACGTAAGCACGAACGATTTGGCTGTTACCGTGTGCTTCCATACCATCTACACGTCCACGACGAGCAGTTACGTGACCCATAACATCACCAAGGTTTTCTTCTGGAACAGTGATGGTTACAAGCATCATTGGTTCAAGAATAGCTGGTTGTGCTGATTTAGCAGCTTCTTTAAGAGCAAGAGATGCAGCGATCTTGAAGGCAGTTTCAGATGAGTCGACATCGTGGTATGAACCATCGTAAAGCTTAGCTTTAACGTCAACCATTGGGTAACCAGCAAGAACACCGTTAGCCATAGATTCTACCAAACCTTTTTCAACCGCTGGGATAAATTCACGAGGAACCACACCACCGACGATTGCGTTTTCGAATTCGAATCCTTTACCTTCTTCGTTTGGAGTAAATTCAATCCATACATCACCGAATTGACCTTTACCACCAGACTGACGTTTGAAGAATCCACGTGCTTGAGTAGAAGCGCGGAATGTTTCACGGTAAGATACTTGAGGAGCACCTA
Source organism: Streptococcus sp. A12 (assembly GCF_905372335.1). Lineage (GTDB taxonomy): Bacteria > Bacillota > Bacilli > Lactobacillales > Streptococcaceae > Streptococcus. The sequence continues at coordinate 762 of NZ_CAJPOU010000102.1, read as the reverse complement.
CGTTCGCTTCAACTTTGAACTCACGACGCATACGGTCAACAAGGACGTCCAAGTGAAGCTCACCCATACCAGAGATAACTGTTTCACCAGTTTCAACGTTTGTTTCAACGCGGAATGTTGGATCTTCTTCAGCCAATTTTTGAAGGGCGATACCCATCTTATCTTGGTCTGCTTTAGATTTTGGCTCAACCATCAATTGGATAACTGGTTCTGGAACGTTGATTGACTCAAGGATGATTTTAGCTTTTTCATCTGTCAATGAGTCACCAGTTGTAGTGTCTTTCAAACCAACGGCAGCAGCGATATCACCTGAGTAAACAGTGTCGATTTCTTGACGGCTGTTAGCGTGCATTTGAAGGATACGTCCGATACGTTCACGTTTACCTTTAGATGTGTTCAATACGTAAGAACCAGAGTTCAATACACCTGAGTACACACGGAAGAATGTCAAACGACCTACGAATGGGTCAGTCATGATCTTGAAGGCAAGAGCTGCAAATGGCTCTTCATCAGATGCTGGACGAGTTTCTTCTTCGTCTGTATCTGGGTTGATACCTTTGATTGCTGGGATATCAAGTGGGCTTGGAAGGTAGTCGATAACCGCATCAAGCATCAATTGAACACCCTTGTTCTTGAAGGCAGAACCACAAAGTACTGGGTAGAATTCAACGTTGATAGTCGCTTTACGGATACCAGCTTTCAATTCCTCGTTAGTGATTTCTTCACCTTCGAGGTATTTCATCATCAATTCTTCGTCAGTTT
>NZ_CAJPOU010000101.1 GCF_905372335.1 Streptococcus sp. A12 | reverse complement strand
TGACGAATACGTTCAATCTTATAGTAGAATTGATCTCCACGTAGGCCGAGTTTCTCTAAATATTCAAGCTTGTTTCCGCGCTCGATAGAAAGGACAGTAACTTTATCGTCTTTTGTTTCAAAGATTTCGACATCTGAAAACTCAACGAGTTTGTGCTTGCGGGCACGTGAAACGAAAGTACCTTTACCTTGTTGGCGGACAATGTAGCCGTCTTTAGCAAGGTCGTTCAAGGCACGAACAACTGTGATTGAACTCACATCGTACATCGCGATCAATTCGGCTTCTGTATAAAATTTATCTCCACTTGCAAATTGACCAGAGATGATTTTATTTTTTAATTCATCTTTAATATATTGGTATTTAGGAATAGCCATAAATTTCACCTCGATTCTCTTTCTCCAATTTTGATTTTACCACAAATATAGAGAAAAGAGTAGTATTAAGGTCAAAAAATTAAAATAATAGACTAAAAATGTTATTTTACATGTAAAAAAATTCATTTGATGTTCTTGTGAATTATCATACATAAAAAGATCGTTTTCATGCTATTTTTAGATAATTTCGGTAAACGGTAAGTAAAAAAATAGAAAAATTTTAAATAATTTTCTAAAACCTATTGACAAATGCAAAAGATTTGATTATAGTTAATATTATAATAAATGAAAGCGCAAACTTAATTCGTCAGAGGTAATAACATGACCAGATTTAAAATTGAGGACGATTTCTATTTAGACGGAAAACCGTTCAAGATTTTGTCCGGCGCCATTCATTATTTTAGGATTCCAGCAGAGGATTGGTATCATTCTCTCTATAACTTAAAGGCGCTTGGCTTTAATACAGTCGAGACCTATGTGGCTTGGAATTTACACGAACCTGTTGAAGGGGAGTTTGATTTTGAAGGTGCCAGAAATTTGGAGAGATTTCTTCAAATTGCACAAGATCTAGGTCTCTATGCCATTGTACGCCCGTCTCCATTTATCTGTGCGGAATGGGAATTTGGTGGCTTGCCGGCTTGGCTCTTGACAAAGGACATGCGAATTCGCTCGTCCGACCCGGCCTACATCGAGGCTGTTGCTCGCTATTATGACCAATTATTGCCAAGGCTTGTGCCTCGCTTGTTGGATAATGGTGGAAACATTCTTATGATGCAAGTCGAAAATGAATATGGCTCTTATGGAGAAGATAAGTCTTATCTACGAGCAATTCGGAAATTGATGGAAGACCGAGGGATTGATTGCCCACTCTTTACTTCAGATGGCCCATGGAGGGCTACTCTGAAAGCCGGAACCTTGATCGAAGACGATCTCTTTGTGACAGGAAACTTCGGTTCTAAAGCTCCGTACAACTTTTCACAGATGCAGGAATTCTTTGATGAGCATGGCAAGAAATGGCCCCTCATGTGTATGGAATTCTGGGATGGTTGGTTCAACCGTTGGAAAGAACCCATCATCACTCGTGATCCTAAAGAATTGGCAGAAGCTGTTCGAGAGGTATTGGAGCAAGGCTCTATCAACCTTTACATGTTCCATGGTGGAACAAACTTTGGTTTCATGAATGGTTGCTCGGCTCGAGGAACTCTGGATTTGCCACAAGTCACATCTTACGACTATGATGCCCTTCTGGATGAAGAAGGAAATCCAACTGCTAAATACCTAGCAGTCAAGAAGATGATGGCAACCCACTTCCCAGAGTATCCACAGTTGGAACCACTCTATAAGGAAAGCATGGAGATAGGGTCCATTCCATTGGTCGAAAAAGTTTCCTTGTTTGAAACCCTGGATAATCTCTCTAGTCCTACTGAAAGCCTCTATCCAAAAGCGATGGAAGAACTTGGTCAAAGTTATGGCTACCTTCTCTACCGCACTGAGGCAAGTTGGGATGCAGAAGAGGAACGTCTCCGTATCATCGATGGACGTGACCGAGCTCAACTCTTTGTAGATGGTCAATGGATTGCTACTCAATACCAGACAGAGATTGGTGAAGATATCTACTGTCAGGGCAATCGAGAAGGCTTTTCAGAGATTGACATCTTGATTGAAAATATGGGGCGTGTCAACTACGGACATAAGTTTTTGGCAGATACGCAGCGTAAAGGAATTCGAACAGGTGTCTGCAAGGATCTACATTTCTTACTGAATTGGAAACAATATCCACTGCCACTGGATAATCCTGAGAAGATTGATTTTTCAAAAGGATGGACAGAAGGACAACCAGCCTTTTACGCTTTCGACTTTACTGTTGAAGAGCCGAAGGATACCTACTTAGACTTGTCTGAGTTTGGTAAGGGAGTTGCCTTTGTCAACGGGCGTCACTTAGGACGTTTCTGGAACGTCGGCCCGACCCTCTCACTTTATATCCCTCATAGCTATCTCAAGGAAGGTGCTAACCGCATCATCATCTTTGAAACTGAGGGCGAATATAAAGAAGAGATTCATTTAACTCGTAAACCTACACTAAAACACATAAAGGGGGAAAACTTATGACAATTGTAGGATGCCGTATCGATGGACGTTTGATCCACGGTCAAGTAGCCAATCTTTGGGCTGGAAAACTAAATGTTTCACGCATTATGGTTGTAGACGACGAAGTTGTTAACAACGATATTGAAAAGAGTGGTTTGAAACTTGCGACACCACCAGGTGTGAAACTCAGTATCTTGCCAGTTGAGAAAGCAGCAGCAAATATCCTTGCTGGTAAATACGATAGCCAACGTCTCTTTATCGTTGCACGTAAACCAGACCGTTTCCTTGGTTTGGTCGAAGCAGGTGTTCCGCTTGAAACACTCAATGTCGGCAATATGTCTCAAACACCAGAAACTCGCTCTATCACACGTTCTATCAACGTGGTAGACAAGGATGTGGAAGATTTCCACAAACTAGCAGAAAAAGGTGTGAAACTCACTGCTCAAATGGTTCCAAATGATCCAGTTTCAGACTTTTTGAGCTTATTAAAAT
>NZ_CAJPOU010000100.1 GCF_905372335.1 Streptococcus sp. A12 | reverse complement strand
TTTTAACTCAACTCAGCCACAATGGCCTTGATTTGTTCTGCTGTGTGAACACCAGCAACTTGTTTAACCACTTGTCCATCTTTTTTGAAAAGAAGAGTAGGGATAGACATAATGCCGAAAGCACGCGCTGTATTTGGATTTTCATCAACGTCCATTTTAACGATTTTCAAGACATCTTCTGAAAGTTCTTCAGACAATTTATCCAAGATTGGACCTTGCATACGACATGGACCACACCAGGTCGCCCAGAAGTCTACCAAGACCAATCCTTCTTTTGTTTCTGCTTCAAATGTTGCGTCTGTAATTGCTTTTGCCATTGTTTTTCTCCTTTAGTTTTTGTATTGATCGAGGTCTTGCTTCATCAAATAGAAGAAGACATCTCCGTAAGTTCCATGGTAATCGAGTTCGTGCCCATTATAGGTCAATTTTTGTACGGGATAGTAATCCGCTACACCGATCAAGCAGGTCTGTTGGGAGCGCTCAAATTCTTCATAGGAATCAAAATGCATGACTCTTTCTTGTTTTGCACCATCTAGATATGTAATATCAATCATATCGATAACCTCTATTTCTTAAGATGTGTCTATTGTAACTCTGTTAATTACATCTGTCAAACAAAACGACTTACTCAGAATAATGAATCTTGTCCAAAAAAAGATAACAAAAAAGCCCTCTGAATTCAGAGGGCTCCATTCTTGCTGTATAAAACGTTTCTAGACAAGGCGACGAACCGAAGATTGTACTAGATTTCTTCTGAAAACAAAAAATCTCCCCGAAAGGAGATAAATCTGGTCTATTTTACCTCATGATGCTAGGAACCGCAGCCGGAGATTATACTATAATTCTAGTGAAAAAGAAAAGCTACTCTACAAATAGAGTAACTTAACTTTTTTGTATTCAATTGAACACGGCCTAAGCACTTGGCAAAAAATAACAGCCCTCTGAATTCAGAGAGCTGTTTTGAGCTCGGGCTAAAATCCTAGTGAAAAAGATGAAACTCCTTGTGTTCATCGAACACTGTGTCGTTTCCCTATTTTCATACGGATTTTTGGCGCCCTTAGCATCATGATTAACGACGAAGTCCAAGAGAGTTGATCAACTCACGGTAACGGTTAACGTCGTTCTTACGAAGGTAAGCCAACAAGTTACGACGGCGACCGATTTTCTTCATCAAACCACGGTAAGTAGCGTGGTCTTTTTTGTGTTGTTTGATGTGGTCGTTCAAGTGGTTGATTTCCCAAGTAAGGACAGCAACTTGTACTTCTACTGAACCAGTGTCACCTTCGTGACGTGCGTATTGTGCAATGATTTCATTTTTTTTCTCTTTTGAGATTGCCATGATAAGCTCCTTTTCTTTATGCTCTATCCGAGTGGCAGGTTTGGCATAGCCTGCTACCAAGAAAGAGTTAGTTGTCTATTCGACCTATTCATTCTACCAAGATTTCATCTTTCTGTCAAACACTTCTGCTTTTTCCAACAGAGTTCTTCAAACCCAAGACTACAATGACTTCTCATTATAGGTTGACCCGAAAGTCAGTTAAGAGCTTTATTTCTTCTGCTGTCAATCTACGCCACTCCCCTAATTCGAGACTAGGATCCAAGCTCAATGGCCCCATGGAAATCCGCTCGAGATCGGTGACTTCTTTGCCACAAGCCGCGACCATGCGCTTGACCTGGTGGAATTTTCCTTCAGCGATGCGGATCTGAACCAAGCAACTATTAGCTTCTTGATCGACCTCCAACATTTCCAACTCAGCTGGCAGGGTGGTGAAATCCTTCAATTCTATTCCTTCTTTGAAGCGGTCGATATCTTCCTGAGTCATGATGCCAGCTACTTGGGCACGGTAGACCTTGTCCACATGTTTCTTAGGCGATAGCATGGCATGAGCCAACTTACCATTATTGGTCAAGAAGAGTAAGCCATGGGTATCGATATCCAAACGTCCAACTGGAAAGACTTCCTTGTGTCTGGCCGTGTCATCCAACAAATCTAAGACTGTTTGATGGCGGTCATCTTCCGTTGCTGAAACGACCCCTTTGGGTTTATTGAGCAGATAGTAAACAAACTCTTCATGGAATAAACTTTCTCCCAGATAGGTCACTTGATCCTTATCTGGATCAATATGAACCTTGGCAGAGGTTTCCACCTTTCCATTGACCTGAATTTTTTTTTGCTTGAGGACTTGCTTGACTTCTGTTCGGCTTCCCACTCCACAGTCCACTAAATATTTATCTAGACGCATGCTTGCCTCCTTCATTCTTCTTATCATTATACCATGAACCGGACTAGGATTCTTTCCTTTTCTAATTTACAGTCCGTCTGGTCCATTAGCACTCCTCAATCAATTGGGAAACTTTCATTCTAAAAGGATTTATGATATGATGGTTTCTAGAAAAAAGGAGTGAATGAGAACATGTCTGCAATCGAAACCATTACAAAAGCTGCCCATCTAATTGATATGAATGATATTATCCGCGAAGGCCACCCAACTTTACGTGCTATCGCTGAAGAGGTCACTTTCCCACTGTCAGATCAAGACATCATCCTAGGGGAAAAAATGATGCAGTTCTTGCACCATTCGCAGGATCCTGTCATGGCGGAAAAATTGGGTCTCCGAGGTGGAGTTGGACTCGCTGCCCCTCAGTTGAACATTTCTAAGCGCATCATTGTCGTTCTCGTCCCAAATCCAGAGGACGAAGAAGGAAATCCTCCAAAAGAAGCCTACTCCATCCAAGAAGTCATGTACAATCCTAAAATTGTCTCCCACTCAGTCCAAGATGCGGCTCTAGGAGATGGGGAAGGGTGTCTCTCTGTAGACCGCAACGTTCCTGGTTATGTGGTTCGCCACGCACGTGTAACGGTAGACTACTATGACAAGACCGGAGAAAAGCACCGTATCAAACTCAAAGGCTACAACTCCATTGTGGTCCAACACGAAATCGATCACATCAATGGCGTTATGTTCTACGATCGGATCAATCCGAAAGATCCTTTCGCTGTCAAAGATGGCATGCTTATTTTAGAATAAGAAAAAA
>NZ_CAJPOU010000099.1 GCF_905372335.1 Streptococcus sp. A12 | reverse complement strand
AGCCCACTCAACCACTGCGTCTTGCTCGACAATCCAAAGACAATTGAGAGGCTAGAACTTTTGTCCCAGCCTCTTTTATGTTATGTTTCTTTAGTTCCCTGCTCCAAAAAATTGATCCACAAAGAAACTGAAGTAAGATTTCTCTCCTGTAATCAGGACACACTTCCCTTCCAAACCATATCGTAGGAGTTTGGCCTCCTGATCCTTGAGACGAAGAACTCCCTCTATTTTGAAAAAGTTCCCCTGTTCTGTCCGAGTGGCACTCGAAGCAATTGAGCTAATACGGGCCTCTAGCGTAATTGGTTTTTGTTTACTTCCCTGTGTGCTAAAGCGAATCCGATCACCTACATGAATCGTAGCTATATCTTTTGAAGGAATATAGGTAACAATCTTGACTTCTTTTTCTTTCTGAATGAGTGGATAAACTTGAGCCAAAGGAGTGCCTTCCGCTACAATACTCACTCCTTTGGTTTCATCATTCAAATGAATCACTCCTTCATCCTTGGCTAGAATCCGAGTCTTCTGAAGAAGATTTTCTTGTGTTTTTAACTTACTGTCTAGATCTGCAATTTGCTGAGAAAGAAGCAGTAAATCTTGTCCAACTTTACTCAGCTGTTGAGCTTTCAGGGAGGCTATTTGACTATCTAAGCTGGTAGAAAAAGCTTGTTGGCTTCCGGATCCCGCATATTGAATTCGATAATTAGAAATACTTGCCTCTAACTGCTGGATTTGACTATCTAGCTGACTGATAAAAGAAGCTTGTGCTTGAGCGTTTTCTTCTCCATGTGATTGCTGAGCGTAACTCTGGTAGAGAGAATAAAGTGGATGAGTCGCATCCAGACTTCTTCCCTCTAGTAGAGCTGATTTTAGACTATGGTAATCAGTTAATCGCTTCTCTTGGTCTTGGATAGCTTGGCCAATTTCTGCTTGACTGGAACTTGCACTGGCATTTTGAGAAGCAATGGTTGCATTTTGTTGATGGGCTTGCGCTTGGAGAATCGCTATTTGTTGCTGATAATCCTTAAACAGCTGGTCATACCCAAAATGCTCATTTCCTGTAAACTGGCTCTCCCCAGTCTCAATGCTCGTTTTCAACAATTTTAATTGTTCCTCCTGTTTCTTTAAGAGGTCGAGCTGTTGCGTTAAGCTCATTCCTTGTTGTTTTTCCTGATCCTCTTGGTATTCTACCAAGATTTCTCCCTTCTTAATCTCTTTATTTTCCTTCAAATGGTTGACTTGAATGGGAGAATTACTCGTTGACTGGATTTGGTCTACCACGCGCGTAGCTTCAATCGTTCCACGACTAGACAAGGTCACTTCCTTCTTGGCAAAGACAGAGAAACCGACAACAAACAGTAGTAAAAGAAAACAAGGGACTACCCATAAACTAGCAAAATTATGGAAACGTTTCTGATAGAATTCTGCACTTTCAAAATATTTTTCGTTCATCATACTTTCTTTTTTTCTCCTAGTCCTCTCTTAACAAGTCACCAAATGGCTGTAATAGCCATTCTTTTTCAGCAGTTCTTCATGGCTTCCTTCTTCCTTCAGACGACCTTGGTCCATGAGGAAGACTTTTTCAGACCGTTCCGCAATCGTTAACCGATGGGCGATAAAGATAATCGTTTTGTCTAAGGCCATCAAGCGGTCCACAATTTTCTTCTCCGTCAAGATATCCAGGCTGCTGGTCGCTTCATCCAAGATCAGAATCGGAGCGTCCGTTAATAAGGCACGCGCCAAGGCAATCCGTTGCCGTTGACCACCAGAGATTCCCATTCCATCCGTAGTCAATTCTGTTTGGTAATTGAGGGGCATTCGCTCAATATCTTCTCGAATTCCTGCGATTTCAACAGCGCGCAAGATATCTTCCTGACTAGTTCCTTCCTGCGCTCCCAGTAACAAGTTCTCTAAAATCGTACCGTTAAAGACATAGGGCTGCTGGGGTAAATAATTGATTTGCTGACGGAGCAAGGTCTTATCCACTTGCTGGATATCCGTTCCTCCCAGGCGAATCGTCCCTTTATTGGGTTGGTAGAAATTCACCATCATCTTTGCTAGCGTGGTTTTTCCAGAACCTGAAATACCAACAAAACTTACCTTGCTCCCTTTTTTGATCGTGAGACTGATATCGGTAAGAACGTTAGCTCCAAAACCGTACTTGTAGTCCACTCCCTCAAAAACCAGATCACCATCGAGAGCCTCACAATCTTGAAGAGGCTTCTTCTCTGCGAACTCAGAGTCTATCAAATAGACTTCATTCAGACGGGTATTGGCCACTCGGGCTGCTTGAAGTTTGGTTTGGAGGTTGATCAAGTTCTCTAAAGGGCCTGTGAAATAAACAAGGAGAGTGTTGTAAGTGATCAACTGCCCCAAGCTCAATTCTTGCTTCATGACCAAATGAGCTCCCAACCACAAGACCAAGACATTCAAAATCAACTGGGCCAAGTGCTTGAGCCCCTTTTGTAGACTCTCCGCCTTGCTCATGGCAAAGGACTTCTTGAGATAGTCCACAAATTCTGAGTCAATCTTTTGATAGCGGCTCCGCTCACTGGTAAGAGACTTGATGGTTTCGATCCCATTGATATCTTCGATGATGGAAGAAGACAAAACACTATTAGCTTCCATGGTTTCATTATTTAAGCGCTCAAAAGGCTTCATAAAGGCAAAAATAATGACCGCATAAATCGGTAACAAGAGAATGGTCAAGAAAAAGAGGTGAGCATTTTGGCTAAACAGGACTACTGATAAAATCAAAACAATAGACAGATCCAAAAAGATTGAAAGCAGTGTACTAGCCAGAGCATCGATAATGCGGTTGGCATCTGTAAACCGCGATACCACTTCTCCTGTCCGTCGAGTTGCAAAGAAACTCATAGGCAACTGAAAAACATGCTTAATATAAGACAGAATAACATCAATAGACAAGCGTTGGCCTAAAACAAGAAGCAAGTAATCTTGCGCATAGGTCAGGACCTGCTGTAGGATATAAACCACGATCAACCCTAGTGAAATCACACTCAGCGTCTGCTTCATCTGATCAGGCACATAGGTATCAATAATCGATTGTAGGTAGTAAGAACC
>NZ_CAJPOU010000098.1 GCF_905372335.1 Streptococcus sp. A12 | reverse complement strand
TATGGGATATATTTGGTCCTATTTGAGAAAATATCCAAAATGGTTGTGTTTGAATGTTACAGCAGCCATCTTTTTTGTGATTGTCAATCTCGGTTTGCCAACTGTTCTAGCTCGTATGATTGATGAGGGGATCAATCCGAGAGATGTGGAGCGGGTTTATTTTTGGGCATGGGTTATGTTCGGTGTGATCATCGTCGGGATTCTCGGTCGCATCGCTCTGGCCTATGCCGTTGGGAAGATCACTACAACCCTGGTCATGGATATGCGAAATGACCTCTATGAGAAACTTCAGGAATATTCCCACCACGAGTATGAGAAGATTGGGGTTTCTTCCTTGGTGACGCGGATGACGTCCGATGCCTTCGTCTTGATGCAGTTTTCTGATCAGATATTGAAGCTTGGTGTCATTACCCCTATCATGATGCTGTCCAGTATTCTTTTGATTTTACAGACGAGTCCATCTCTTGCTTGGATTGTGGCGATTTCAATGCCATTTTTGGCCGTGGTCGTCTGGTATGTAGCTATCAAGACCAAACCTTTGTCAGAGAAGCAGCAGGAAACCCTGGATAAGCTCAATCAATATGCGCGCGAAAACCTTACGGGACTTCGGGTGATTCGTGCTTTTGCGCGCGAAGAATTCCAAGAAGAAAAATTTGGCCAAGCTAATGCAATCTATGCGGACAACTCCAATAGACTTTTTAAATTGACAGGCTTGACGGAGCCACTCTTTGTCCAAATCATCATCGCCATGATTGTAGCTATTGTGTGGTTCGCCTTGGATCCTCTAGGGGATGGCAGTTTAGAAATCGGGAATCTTGTCGCCTTTATCGAATACAGTTTCCATGCCTTGCTTTCTTTCCTATTCCTAGCTAATCTCTTTACCATGTATCCACGGACAGCTGTCTCTAGTCATCGTTTGAAAGAAATCATGGACATGCCGATTTCTATCGATCCAAATCAAAATGGGGTTACAGAGACAGAAACCAAGGGTTATTTGGAGTTTGACAATGTTACCTTCGCCTATCCTGGTGAGACAGAGAGTCCAGTTCTTCATAATATTTCCTTTAAAGCTAAGCCGGGGGAAACCATTGCCTTTATCGGATCGACTGGTTCTGGGAAATCCTCTCTGGTCCAGCTCATTCCTCGATTCTATGATGTGACCTTAGGGAAAATCTTAGTGGATGGTGTAGATGTGCGTGATTTCAATGTTAAAGCCTTGCGCCACAAGATCGGATTCATCCCACAGAAGGCCTTACTCTTCACGGGGACTATTGCCGAAAACCTTCGTTACGGAAAAGAAGATGCCAGCATTGAGGAGCTAGACAAGGTGGCAGATGTGGCCCAAGCTAAAGAGTTTATCGAAAGCAAGGAAGAGCAGTTCGACACGCATCTAGCTGAAGGAGGGAGCAACCTTTCTGGTGGGCAGAAACAACGTTTATCCATTGCGCGTGCAGTTGTTAAAGAGCCGGATATCTATATCTTTGATGATTCCTTCTCGGCTCTTGACTACAAGACAGATGCTACACTGAGAAAACATCTCAAGGAAGTAACAGGAGATGCGACCGTCTTGATCGTAGCCCAGCGGGTTGGGACCATTATGGATGCGGATCAAATCATCGTCTTGGATCATGGAGAAATCGTCGGTCGTGGAACCCACGAGGAACTCCTAGCAACCAATGAAATTTACAGTGAGATTGCTCGCTCTCAGTTGAACAATCAATCATTAACAGAAGAATAGGAGGGAGGAGAAAATGAAAGAAAAACGTTCCAGTTTTGTACGTCTTTGGGGCTATCTAAGAGCTTATCGTTTTGCCGTTATTTTCGCTATACTCCTAAAGATTCTGAGTGTGGTTATGAGTGTCATTGAGCCCTATATTCTTGGACTCGCTATTACGGAATTGACCGCTAACCTGACAGATATGGCTAGAGGAGTAGCAGGAGCTGAGATTAATGCTGGCTATGTTGGTTGGGCCATGATTGTCTATCTCTTCCGGGGAGTTTTGTATGAGCTTGGATCTTATTATTCCAACTATTTCATGACCAATGCCGTCCAAAGTATGATTGAGGATATGCGTAATGACCTATCTGAAAAAATCAATCGCATCCCTGTTTCTTACTTTGATCAGCACCAATTCGGAGATCTTCTTGGTCGCTTTACCAGCGATGTCGAAACTGTTTCTAATGCCTTGCAGCAGTCCTTCCTTCAAATTGTGAATGCCATTTTCACCTTAAGCTTGGTCATCGCTATGGTGCTCTATCTCAACCTCACTTTGGGTCTAATCGTGATTGCTTCTATCCCGATCACCTTCTTCGGTGCCCAGTTGATTATGAAGAAATCCCAGCCTTACTTTAAGGAGCAGGCTGATGTCCTTGGAGCTCTAAATGGTTTTGTTCAGGAAAATTTGAGCGGCTTCAACGTTTTAAAACTCTATGTACGGGAAGAATCATCGCAAGAAGACTTCCGTGACATTACCCGTCGACTCCAGCAAGTTGGATTTAAAGCGAATTTTATTTCTGGACTGATGATGCCTATTCTGAATGCAATCTCTGATTTGACCTATCTTTTGGTCGCAGTTGTCGGAGCCATTCAAGTTCTTGCCGATCGTCTGACAGTTGGGAACATGCAGGCTTTTGTCCAGTATGTCTGGCAGATCAATCAGCCTATTCAAAATTTGAGCCAGTTGGCTGGAACCTTGCAAAGTGCCAAATCTTCACTGGATCGTGTCTTCCAAGTCCTTGATGAACCAGATGAAGTACTCGGTAAAAATGAAGCTCTGGATAAGGAATTGACTGGACAGGTTAGCTTTAACCATGTGGACTTCCAATATGTGGAAGATAAGCCATTGATCCGTGACTTTAATCTTGAGGTCAATCCAGGTGAGATGGTGGCTATTGTCGGACCAACAGGTGCAGGGAAAACCACGCTCATCAATCTGCTTATGCGTTTCTATGACGTGAGTAAGGGGGCTATTACGGTAGATGGACATGATATCCGCGATCTATCTCGCCAAGATTATCGCAAGCAGTTTGGGATGGTTCTTCAGGATGCTTGGCTTTATGAAGGGACCATTAAAGAAAATCTGCGCTTTGGTAACTTGGACGCGACAGATGAAGAGATTGTCGCCGCTGCCAAAGCTGCTAATGTAGACCACTTTATCCGGACGCTTCCAGGGGGCTACAATATGGAGATGAACCAAGAGTCTAGCAATATCTCTTTGGGACAGAAGCAGTTGTTGACTATTGCGCGTGCCCTTCTAGCTGATCCTAAAATTTTGATTTTGGATGAAGCGACATC
>NZ_CAJPOU010000097.1 GCF_905372335.1 Streptococcus sp. A12 | reverse complement strand
ACAAATACAATAAAAATATAGGCCCAATGGATACCCACATCTCGTAAGCGACGTACTATCAGTGCTAGTAGAGGAACAAACTCTACTATAAACAAAATAATACACATACTGAAGACCGCAATATTCCTGATGGCTTTATCAGATTCTACTCCAGTAAAAAGTGAGTAGTAGGCGGGCAAGAAAATTATCATATTTAGCAGCCAAACCCACCAAAATTCTGGACGTGTGGAACGACCAGAAAAATTTGCATAGCCTTTGAAAAAACTCCTAATAGCACTCAGCATACAAAAATCTCCTTTTGATTTTAATACTTATTTCGCAAAGTTATGTTACCAGCTTAAAAAAGAGGTAGTTTTTAGATTGTCTGAAATCACTCTCCTAATAGATCACATAACATCGTCCCTTGAATAGTTGCGCTTATTAAACCTTTGAAAGATCCGATGTTCTCTACTCTCTATTTATAAAAACCAGCTTTCTGATTCTCTCAGAAAACTGGCGATAGTTGTTTCATTATGAAGGTAGATGGACACTCTTACTCAGCATGAGTTGTTTCATTTGCAAAGGAAATGATTGCTTCTTTGAGCTCATCTCCGCTGAGTGAACGGAACTCTTCAATCTTTTGATCAATCGCTTCTAGCGGCATGACATTTACCTTACCAACGAAAATCTTGTCCATGACTTGGTTATCAACCAATTCGGTCGAAACCAAGAGTTCTTCATAGAGTTTTTCACCTGGTCGAATACCGACCTCAACGATTGGAATTTCACTTTCCGTGTGCCCACTTAGAAGGACCATTTTCTTAGCCAAGTCATAGATCTTGACTGGTTTGCCCATATCGAGGATAAAGACTTCTCCGTCCTTGGCATAAGCGCCAGCATGGATTACTAGACGGCTAGCCTCTGGAATGGTCATGAAGTAACGTGTCATACGGAAGTCTGTCACCGTTACAGGACCACCTTCAGCAATCTGACGTTCAAAGACAGGAATCACGCTACCACGACTACCCAGAACATTTCCAAAACGGACTGCACAGTAGGTTGATTTACTACGTTGGTTAAAGCCAGTGACAATCAATTCTGCCACGCGCTTAGTCGCACCCATAACATTTGGTGGATTGACTGCCTTGTCAGTCGAAATCATGACCATCTTAGGTACTTTGGCCTCATCAACAGCCTTGGCAACATTGTAGGTACCGAGGATATTGTTCTTGAAGGCTTCTTTTGGATTGCGCTCCATCATCGGAACGTGTTTGTGGGCTGCAGCATGGTAAACAATGGCTGGTTTGTACTGCTCAAACACCTGCAAAAGACGGTCATAGTCCTGAATATCTGCAATAACAGGAACATAATCAATCCCTTGGAATGTACGGATCAATTCATGATAAACGAGATAGATTGAGTTTTCACCATGTCCAAGCAAGACAATACGCTCGGGATTGAAGCGACTAACCTGGCGACAAATCTCCGAACCAATCGAACCACCAGCTCCTGTCACCAAGATGGTCTTGCCTGTAATCTCAGTACCCAGACGCGATTCGTCGAGACGAATTTCCTGACGGCCCAAAAGGTCTGTGATATCAATTTTCTGGAAACCACTGCCTGGTTGATGGAGTCCTTGAACGACTGTCTCAACCTTAGGCATCTTGTAACATTTGACGCCTAGCTTATTACACATCTGCAAGATGCGTTCGTACTCTGAGGGGTCAAGCGAAGGGATCGCTACGATGACACGCTCGATTTGGTGACGTTTAGCCAATTCAGGCAGATTGTCATAGGAGCCTAGAACTGGGATTCCACCTAGTTTTTGTCCCTTTTTCTTTTCATCGTTATCCAATATCCCCACTAGCTCAAGGTCGCTAGTTGGATGTTGGTAGCTGTTCATAAAGAGGGCGCCACCATCACCAGCACCGATCAAGAAGGTACGGCGATGCTCTCCATCTCCACTACCTTGCTTGCGCTTAGAATAAATCAACTGCCAAGTGATACGAGGAAGCAAGATGAGGAAGGTACTCAACAAAATGAAGAGTACGATGAAACGGATAGAAAACAATGGAAGAAAGGCATAGCAGATTCCATAAGAAAGAACACTGCTGAGCATCACTCCGAAAAAGATTTTCATGAAATCCGTAATCTTGCTATAACGACTGATACTAGCATTTAGCCCCCAAAATGCAATCATGATTTGATAAAGGAGGAAGGCTAAAAGAGTGTAGATTACATAATCCACAGGCGCAGGATTTATAAGGCCATAAAACAAGATATAAGATACGATGATGGAAACCACCATACTCAGAATATCGAATATCCCCCAAAACACTTGTTTTTGCTGTTTATTTAAAATTTCAACCAGATCAATCACATAATCTGTTAGTTTTTTATTCATAGGAATTTACTCCCCCTTAAAAGAGTCAGATGATACTGTTGTTATGATAACCTGAATCATTCAGTCTATCGGGGCTTACTTTCTCTTTCTTAAAAGTTTGACGAAGATAAACTGACGTACAAAGCCTGGACAAAGTGCAACAATTGCCTGAATGGCTACACTTTTAGCATATTCCATGTAAGAAATTTGCCCTCGCTCAAGCATCCGTTGGCGAGCTTGACGATAGAGTTTAAGGTAACGCAAGCCACCTCGACGCTCAAACATCCCTGCACCGACACGAACCTTACACAAGATTTGATCTAGGTTCCCAGTCTTGGCACCTGCAGCAATCATATTGAGCCAAAGGAGGTCATCCTCCATGTAAAGGCCATCTTCATAGTTGCCCGCCTTGAGGACCATGTCCTTTTTGAACATGACTGTCATATGGTTAAAGGCGCTTCTCATTCTCTGATAAGCCACAATGTCTGCATGCTGAGTTGGAACACGACGATAAGACACAATCTCATCTGGATTGTCAATGAACTCTGCGATATGCCCACCTAAGAGGTCGAGATCTTCTTTCTCCATTAGCTGAAGCTGTTTCTCAAAACGATCCGGAACGGCTAAATCATCCGTATCCATGCGGGCAATAATGTCATACTGGCACTGTAAAACACCGTATCGAAGAGCCAAGCCTAAACCTTGGTTTTGTTCTAAGGGGCACCGTTTAACTGGAATGTCTGACTGAGCTTCCACTTCATCTAGCACCTGATAGAGTTCGGGTGTGAGCGGGCCGTCCTCAACAAGAACAAGTTCGCTCGGTTTCAAGGTCTGGTTTTGAACACTTTTGATAGCATCTCTTAAAAACGTCGGATTTTCCTTTACATAGACCGACATCAAGACGCTGATTTTTTGCTTTTCAGACACAGTTTTTCTCCAATATATAGATTTCCTTCCACTATTTTATCACAAAATTTCCTAGTTTCCTATTTTTATATCAAATCAAGGAAAATTCTAGTAAAGAAATCTGTCT
>NZ_CAJPOU010000096.1 GCF_905372335.1 Streptococcus sp. A12 | reverse complement strand
GGAATGGAATTGGATAAGGTCGCTGGCTTAGAAGATATTGAGGATACGGAAGGGAAGGATGCAAAACACTTGTATGACCCTCATACCTGGATGGATCCACTGAAAATTGCTGAAGAAGGGAAGATCATCGCCCAAGAGTTGGGAGACATCGATCCAGAAAATAGAAGTTATTATGAGGCCAATTCTCAAAAGCTTGAAAAACGCTGTGAGGCTTTGGTGGACAAATACCAACCTCTCTTTGAAAAAGCGACGCAAAAAACCTTTGTGACCCAGCATACAGCCTTTTCTTATTTAGCCAAGCGCTTTGGTTTGAAACAATTAGGAATTGCAGGGATCTCGCCGGAGCAGGAACCAACAGCCCGTCAGTTGGCTGAGATTCAGCAGTTTGTCAAGGACTACCAAGTTCAGACTATCTTTGTTGAGAAGCATACCTCGTCCAAGGTGGCCGATAGCATTGCCAAGGCGACAGGGGCAAAAGTGAAGGTTTTAGATCCTCTCGAAGCAGATCCAGAAAATAACAAAGATTTCTTGGAGAACCTAGAAGAAAATATGGCGAGTCTAGCAAAAGAATTACAGGAGTAAGTAGAAGAATGAAGAAAAAAGGAACAATTGGATTAGTAGCAACATTAGGTTTGGGCTTATGTGCCTATGCTTTAAGCCAACAAGCACCTGTCAAGGAAGATAAAAGGAATCAGAATCAGGTGCAGTATTTACAAGGAGATAAGAAAAAATCAGCTAGCAGCTCAAACAGGCAGGAAGAAAGCATTGAAGCCGTCAACTCTAAAGAAAAAACCCAAGCTGAGCAGATTGTTGTCAAGATTACTGACGAGGGCTTTGTGACTTCCCACGGAGATCATTTCCATTACTACAATGGCAAGGTCCCTTACGATGCGATTTTTAGTGAGGAGTTGATTTTACGGGACCCTACTTACCAATTGAAACAATCAGATATTGTCACACAGGTACGAGATGGCTATATTATCAAGAAGGATGGGACCTACTACCTTTATCTAACCGATCCGCAACATACGCTGAATGTCCGTTCGGTGGAGGAAATTGCCCAACAGAAAAAAGGAGAGCTGGTTTCAGGTTCGAAAGAGAATGCCCAAAAAGCTGGGCAAACTCGTGACTTCAGCCAGCCGAGTCAGGCTCTTCGAGAAGGGAAAACAGCAGCCAGTCTAACAGCAGGTGCTAAGCCAAGTCAAGGTGGCTACCGGACAGATGACGGCTATGTCTTCCATCCTGGGGATGTGATTTCTGATACCGGGGATGGCTTCATCGTGCCTCATGGTGGACACTACCACTTCATTCCGAAGAGTGCCTTATCAGCTGGAGAATTAGCTGCTGCCTTATCTATCTTAAATGGTAGAGGAGGAAAACATGAAGTGAAACCTGTATTGCCCCCTTCTCTCCAGTTGACTGCACCGGTTAATCCGAATCAGCCAATTCCAGCACCTGTCACTCCAGCTCTTTCAACCCCTCATCCCCATCCAACAGTGACGACAGAAGGGAGAAGTCTGGAAAGCCTACAGAAAGAGTTGCAGCATACCCCGCTTTCAGAGCGCCATGTTGAGTCGGATGGTTCTGTCTTTGATCCAAGCAAAATTACCAAATGGACAGAGCAAGGAGTGGTGTATCCGCATGGGGATCACTTCCATTTTATCCCTTATAGTGTGCTTTCGCCTTTAGAGCGGGAATTGGCACGACAGTATCAAGTCCTCCGGTCTCAAACTGGGACTGTAGCGACAGATGAAAAGCCAACTCAACCTTCAAGCCCAGACACAAAACCAGTTGATCATGACCAAGACCACGAGAAGGAGGATCCTCATCACAAGCATGACCATGAGGATCATGAAGCCGATCATGACCATCATCATGAAGGCGAACATGATCATGGTTTTCATGCTGACCATGTCATCAGCAAGGATGATGAGGGTTATATGGTCGCTCACGGGGACCATGCCCATTACTTCTACAAGAAGGATCTCTCACCTCAAGAAATCGCTGCTGCAGAGGCAGTGCTAGCTGGTAAGAAGGAAGAGGACAAGGGGCAACCACTGACAGATGATGTGGCGACCTATTCGCGCGATGCCTCGGATGAAGAAAAAATCCAATATATTAGCCAAACTTACGGCGTCCCTCGGGAAGCTATCAAGATTTCCAATGGTTTCTTTGTCTTTAACAATCCAGACCAAGAATACGATCCAACCCATATCCACCCTTATGCGGTTCGGAAGGAACATGTCCGGATTCCACTTGAAACAGGAAATCCTGAGCTAGACTTTATCAATGAGCTCTATTCAACAGCGCTTCGCTCTGGTATTTCCCCTTATACGATGCAAATCGAGAATGGTCAGTTTGTCATTCCGCATGGGGACCATAACCACTATATCAAGGTGCGCTCAGCAGGCTTGGCGGACTACTTGGCTCACCGTCTGCCGACCATCCAAGCAGCTTACCAGAAAGGTGACTTGGATCAGAAAGCTGTGGAGGACAAGGTCAACCAACTCCTAGCAGAAAGTCGGACTTTGTACGCTTCAGACCCTCTGCAACAAAGACGGATTGAGTTGAACTTGGGTCAATTCTTAGAAACTGTTAAAAATTTCCCAAGCAATTCGACAGCAGGCTACTTGGCTAGTCTTGACCAAGTTGACAAGGAATATATCCATGCGACTCAGGAAGTCAAACCGAAAGAAGAAACGACCTTGGACCGTCGCTACCAGGAATTGTTGGAGCAGGTTCGCTTGCTAGATACCGAAGCCTTCCAACTCAAGAAAGAAAGCCTCGTTTCTCAGTTGCAGGAAGCCTATACGGCCAAGGATAGCCAACGATTGGAGAAAGAAGGAAAATTGTTGCAGGCCATTCAAGAGATGCAAGATCGGACCGGTGTGACTTCGGTGGACTACCTTAAGTATTTCTACCAAAGTTTAAGCGATGCGCGCTTGACACCGGAATTGCGGGCGACAGCAGCAGACCTTGCTTTGAAGCTTTACCGGGCTCAGGCCTTTGAAGAAGCTTGGGATTCAAAAGCCCATTTCATGGAACTCTACCAAGCCAAGCAAGCTATTGACCAACTAGTGTCTCAGGATAATTCTCCAACCTATCCAATTGAAAAAACAATTCTGGATCAAAAGGGAACAGATGCTCCGTCCTATAACTTAGCTGTTTACGACTTCCTCAAGGGGGTCTACGGTGACCTGGATGAAAAGACAGAGTCTCGTCAACGCTCTAGTCTCTTGACAGTACTTGTAGAACAAATCACCTCTCTTTTGCCACAAGTAGAAGAAAGCAAACGTCCTGCTTTTGAAGAACGTTTGGAACAGGTGCGCCAAGAGCCAGATGCTGACAAGGCTTTGACAACTGGGAAAACTCTTTTGCGTGAAGTTGGTGAAACGATTGAACAACAAAAGCAAAAGAAAACAGAAGAACCTCAACT
>NZ_CAJPOU010000095.1 GCF_905372335.1 Streptococcus sp. A12 | reverse complement strand
GCTCCGTTTTCGGAGTTCTTCAAATGCAAGTATCCCGCTGTTGAGATAACCAAGCCAGCTGAGTAGGTGTAGCTGTAAAGCCCCATATAGTAGTGGCTTTGGCGCATCCAGGTCAAAGCTGCGTCGTCATCGATTTCAACGGCGTCGCCCCAGAATTCGGTTAGGACTTCCTTCATGATGCTGTTGAGCTTGCTAGCTCCGAAGGTACCACCTTCTTCGATTAGGGTGTAGACCTTGCGTTGGAAGGCTGCTTCCAACAAGTGGGTGATGAAGTTATGGAAGTAGGTATCTGTCAAACGGTGAGCCAAGGCAAAGCGTTTTTGACGAGGATCATCAAACTGGTGTTCCAAATAGTCGCTGAGGAGGAGCTCGTTAAAGGTAGAAGGAGCTTCCACATAGTAGGTCGACATGTGGGCGTTGAAGTAGCTTTGGTTGTTGTCTGAGAAGATGAATTGACCAGAGTGTCCGATCTCGTGGATCAGGGTGTAGACATCGCTCATCCGGCCTGTCCAGCTCATGAGGACATAAGGGTGGACGCGGTATGGGTCAGCTGCATAACCACCAGAATCCTTGCCTTCATTGGCCGCAAAGTCGACCCAGCGTTCGGTTTGGTAGCGGGCGATTTCACGGGAATATTCTTCTCCAAGTGGTGCTACAGATTTCATGACTAAGTCATAAGCGTCATCAATGGTCACATCAGGGTTGAGCGCACTGTCCAAGTCCAACTTCCAATCAGCGAAAGTCATTTTCTCAAGACCGTTGACCTTGGCTACGTGTTTGAGGAATTTTTGAGCGACTGGAGCGAAGTCCTTCATGATCAGGTCAATCTGACGATCAAACATAGAGCGATCCACTTCCTGCTCAGCTAGGAGATAGTCAAAGACAGAGTCGTAGCCTCGCATATCTGCGATGAGTTTTTCAGACTTAACTTGGGCTAGATAGGTAGCAGCAGCCGTGTTTTGGTGCTTGCGGAGACCTTCTGAGAAGGAACGAAAGGCTTTTTCACGGACTTCCGCATTCTCATGGTTTTGGTAGAAGTTTTCATAGGTGACAAAACTATTTTTGTAGACTTTTCCATTCACTTCAAAATCAGCCATTTCAAAGTCACCCGCCCGCATCTTGGTATAGATGTCTTGTGGTCCGTAGAAGACTTCACCCAGGTTGGTCAAAGTTTTTTCCACATCAGCTCCCAAGTAGTGAGCTTTTTTGATCTTTGCTTGGCGGATGGCAAAAGTGAGGTGAGGGAGTTGTCCCAGGCGTTCGAGGACTTCTTCATCTGCTTCGACCAAAGCATCATCAAAGAAGGAAAGTTCGACGCTCGCCCAAGTTTCGAAATCCATCCCCGCTTGGGCAATTTCCGCAAAAGCTTCATCGCCAAAGTCAGTCGTTTGTGGCATAAAGCTGTAGTTACCAATGTGGCTGAGTTGGATCTGAATCTGTTCAAAGACTGCAAAGGCAGCTTCGAAGTCTTCAAAAGTGTGGAGCTTACCCTTGTAGTTACGGACAAATTCATTGATTTCTTCACGCGTCTTTTCGATGGCACGCAAGAAGTCTTCCTGGTCTTGGTAGAGGGCTGTGAGGTCCCAGAGTTCGTTCTCAGGGAATTCAGAACGTTTTTTTAATTCCATAGTGTTCTCCTTTTGATCTAATAACTATACTCAGTATAGCAGAAAATAGGGGAGAATGATAGGCGAAAGGGGAACTTATCAAAGCTTGCTGGATCCAATAAGAAGCCAAGGATTCTCTAGCTTTTTTACCTTCTTTTGGTATAATAAAGTGGAGAAAATTTTAGGGAGTATACGATGAAGAAATTCTATAAAGTTAGCTTGGCAGCGATGACCTTGCTAACCTTGGTGGCATGTGGACCTAAGCGACGTCCTCGGACGCAACCCTCTACAATTCAGAGCGAAGTAACAGATGGAAAAAGTTCCAAGAAAGCATCGTCTGGGCATGAGTACTATCAAACGGTTCTTGAACGTTACCAGGCTTACTCTAGGGCTATCGAAGCAGGTGATAGTGCTGGTCTAGAGGCTAAACTAAAAGAAATAGATCCTCAATCTGATGAGTATGCCTATGCCGTGTATCTTCAAACTCTGGGTAGTAAACCAAATCTTTCCTATTTTTATACAGATTTGGATAAGGATGGGCGGGATGAACTCTTGATTGGGAATAACCAAACAGTCTCAGCAATCTACTATCTGAAAGGCCAGCAACCAGAATTACTGCATACAGCTTTTGTAGCTTCCTCTGGTGGCTCTCGTTCAGGTTTTCAAATTTTTGAGGATGGCTCGGTCATCTATGCTAGCTTTTCGTCTCTTCAACCAGAAGTAGATTTGATCCATTACAAGTTCCAAAAAGGGAAACTGGAAACTGTCAATAAGATCCAAATTAAAAATGGGGACGGTCAGAAGCCAGAAAAAGCCTTAGGGATTACAGCAAAAGAATTGGATCAAGCAAAATTTGGATGGAAAGAACTAGAGACCGGAAAGAAGGCGACCAGCCAAGCAAGTACCTCAGAGCAGCAAACAAGTAGTTTCCAAGTCCGTGTAGCAGTTTCAGATCTTCGAATTCGTAAAGAAGCATCGATCAAGGGGGAAGAAGTCGGAATGATCCCGCAAGGTGTTTACACGATAACTGAGACGGTGGCAGCTGACGGTTATACCTGGGGCAAGCTCCAATCTGGCCAAGGCTGGATCGCGCTTGAATTTACGACGAGAGTGGAAGGGGGAAATGCATCTACTGTTAAAGGATTGAGTGCGGAAGATCAAGAGGATATCCACTCGGTAGTAGAGAATGGCTATTCTTTAATGTATTCTAGATTGGTCAAACCAACCTTTATATTAGATTTATCAAATGATCATAGCGGTATCTATTCTTATACAGAAGGCATGTTTTTAGATTATTTCAATACTTATACTCCAGGTACCTATCAACTTGCAGATGTCATTAAAAAATTGGAAGCTCAAGAAACATCAGAATCCATTCAATCTATGACTACAGATCAATTAATTCAACTTGCGAAAGAAAGAAAACAAGGCTGGATATACTCTTCGAAAGATAAGAAGTTTTTTGAATTCGTTCCAGGTGGACGCGGAGGTGCTGGCCCAGAGGTTGTTATTCCTTCAGCAGATGAGTGGGTCGTTGAGAATGATACAGTTACAGTAACAACTAGAGTTAAGACCTCTTCTCAACCTTTTGAGCGCTATGTGTTGAAGCGGAGCAAGAAAGACTATTCAGGTGGAGAACACAAAACGCGATTCTATGTCGTTAGTAAAGAAAATGTGTGGAATGGAAAATAGATGGTAGCTATATCTAGCTCTAGAATTTTAAAATACGTGGAAATCAAATATTCCTCGAAAAAGGCTTTTAAAGCCTTTTTCTTTTGGGCTTGAATATGGTAAAATAAAGGTTATACGTGCTTGGATACAAAGATGAGGATATAACATACAGA
>NZ_CAJPOU010000094.1 GCF_905372335.1 Streptococcus sp. A12 | reverse complement strand
TGGGTCACCATGAGAATAGTTTGCCCCATGCTATTGATGTCTTCAAAGACGTCGAGCAACGCAGCAGATGATTTGGAATCTAGCGCCCCTGTTGGCTCATCAGCAAGGAGGATTTCTGGTGAGGTGATAATAGCACGCGCTACGGCTACCCGTTGTTTTTGCCCACCAGAGATTTCGTAGGGATATTTTTCAAGCAGCTGGTGGATGCCCAATTCCCGACTGACGCTATCGACCTTGCTCATCATTTCCTTGACCGGTCTGCGGGAGAGGACCAAGGGCAGAAGGATATTGTCCTTGACCGATAAGGTGTCTAGCAGGTTGAAGTCTTGAAAGACAAAGCCTAACTTTTCCCGACGGAAACTGGAGGCATCCTTGTTCTTGATGGTTGAGGTGTCTATGCTATTTAGGTAGACCCGTCCTTCGGTCGGCTGATCCAGCATGGCTAGGATGTTGAGAAGGGTGGATTTCCCGGATCCTGATTCCCCCATGATGGCGACGTATTCCCCTTTTTCCACGGTGAAGTGGATATCCTTTAAGGCTTCGACCTGCGTTCCTTGAAAGCGGGTTTTGTAAATTTTTTTCACATGTTGTACATCTAATAAGGCCATTTTCATTCTCCATTTCCATCTAGTTATATGGTTGATACTAATAGAACTTCTTACACCTCTATTGTAACTATTTGGAGAGAGATCTACAATAAGCTAACCTTTCATTTTTAGCCTGATTTCTTACATTTCTGTAAGGTATAAAAAAACTAGCTTCCTTTCGGGAGCTAGTTCCTTCTTATAAAGCTGTGATGGCTGTGATCAAACCAAAGATGATCCCCGGTGCATTGGCTGCAGCAAGTGGAATATCGCGTTCTTTTTTGAAGAGTCCGTAGTAAACCCAAAGGCTACAGTTGATGGCTGCGACAAGGGGTTGAACAAAGTTTCCTTTGTGACCTGCGAGGTTATCCATGATTTGTGGGAAGTAAGACACATACATCATAACAGACATAAAGGTCGCAACCCAACCAATAATTTTCATTTGTTTTTCATTCATTTTCAAAATACCTTTCATTTTTTAAGTACGCACTATTCTATCGCTTGCCCTCTTAAAATTCAAGTGTTCTTTTCAAATGTTACCGAACTGTAAAGTGTCACAATCTTGTGATTTTGGATGAAAAATGTCATTTATTATCCCTGATTTTTCTTGTTTCTAACACCATAAAAATAGAAACATTGTCTAATTTTGCGTAAATGTAATAGTTTTCAAGCGAAATATCGTGCAATTTTATTGCACAAGACCTTTTCTTCTGGTAAAGTAATATTCGGAGGTAGAAATAAATGAATAAACAAAAAATCAACCAAATCGTTGGCTCGATCGGTGCCTTTATTGGGATTATCGTTTTCATTGCCTACATCCCACAAATTATTGCTAATTTACAGGGAAATAAGGCCCAACCTTTCCAACCCTTGTCAGCTGCTATTTCTTGCTTGATCTGGGTCATTTATGGTTGGACAAAGGAACCTAAAAAAGACTGGATTTTGATTATTCCGAATTCGGCAGGTGTCATCCTAGGGGGATTGACTTTCCTTACATCACTTTAATAGAAATCGATCAAAGACTGAACTCGACTGTTTCAGTCTTTTTGTATATCCCTTTGAAAAACAAAAACAATCGCAGTCGGTTTTCGTACAAAAAAGCCCGCCATGAGCGAGCTTCTCTTTTCTTATATCTGCACAATCTTACGATAGCTCCGAGAGGTGATCCAAAAGACAATCAGGTAGGTGATGAGAAAGACAGCGCAGACGCTGAGGGTCACGACGAAGACTTGACCACTATTGATGACACCGAGCCCTTTGAGAATGAGTCGGATCATATGGTAGGCAAAGGCCAGGTGAATAAAGGCAAAGATGAGAGGGAGGAAAAAGACAGTCCGTACTTGACGGTTGATGGTCCGTTTGACCTCGTGTTCATCAAGCCCCACCTGTTGGAGAATGACGAAGCGATCACGGTCTTCATAGCCTTCTGAGATTTGCTTGTAGTAGATGACGATGACCGTTCCGACCATGAAGATCAGTGACAAGAAAATCCCGATAAAGAAGATGCCACCAAAGAGACTATTCATCTCTGCCACGTCATTGGATCGGTTGCCTCCATAGACAAATGTTCCTTGGGCCTGTTGGCTACTCAATTCATCGATCATCTTGTCATAGCTGGCTGCTAGCTTGAGTTGCTGCTCTTCACCGACATTGACATTGAAGCCACCATAGATATTGGTATAGATGGCAAGATTTGGAAACTGGGCGATAAAGGCTGAGAGGTCAGGTACGATTAGGTAATTGAAATCCTCTGTCAGCATGTTATACATGTTGGGCACGTGATCGGTGATAAAATCATTGGTCACTTCTTCCTTGACTTGGAAGACCTGTCCATTGATGGTGAACTGCTTTTGTCCTTTAAGAGCTTTGTTATGGGCAAAGAGGATAACTTGGTTGCCAGTCAGATCGACCTCTTCTCCTGTCATCTGCTCATAGCTAGCTGCATCAAAAACTAGAAAGACTGTTTTAGGAGTGACCTTGCGTTCGTCAGCTGGATAGACGGTGAAATCCGTTCCCTTTTGTGATTTAACCCCAAAGTTGGCATAGGTCATCAGGTCACGATTCTTGATCTCAAGCTGGTGCTCAGAGGCAAATTCATCAAATTTCTGATTGATTTGCTCCAGCTCGACCCCTTTTCCTTGGACAGAGAAATCATGAGGAGCTATGATTTTCTTGACCATTTCGCCACCGACATAGATATTGGTCGCAGCAGAGATGGTCACCAGCACCATAGTCGAGAGGATGGCAATAGTCGCAAGTCCCACTGCATTTTTCTTCATGCGATAGATGAGGTTAGAGACCGAAATCATGTTGTTGGGTTGGTAATAGTAGGCCTTCTTTTTCTTAAGCAGGTGCAAAAAGACGGTGATCCCAGCATTAAAGAGCAGGTAGGTCCCAATCATGACCAAGATAACTGCTAGAAAGAAGATCACAATCGCAGACAATGGGTCTTTGACAGACAAAGCCAGGTAGTAGCCAAAACCAAGAGAGGCTAAGCCCAGGATGGTTTGGGGCCACAAGAAGCGGGCTTTCTTTTCACCACTAGCCTTCTCACGCGTCAACTGCAGGGCATTCAAACGGAGAATCCGCCAAGCGTTGAGAAAGACCAAGAGGGCAAAGATGAGACCAAAGGTGACAAAGACTAAGACCACAATCCCAGGTTGGAAGGTGGATACTAGCTGGACCTTCATCTTCATGAGTTTCAAGAGAAAGGCAAAGATCAGCTTGTCAAAGAGAGCCCCGATCAAAACACCAGCTGAGATAGTCACAAAGCCAAAGATCAAGAGTTCCTTGAAGATCATGCTGATGAGATGGCGTTTCTCAAGGCCGAGCATGCTGTAGATTCCCAGCTCCTTGGAGCGGTTTTTCATGACGAAGCTATTGGCATAGAGCACGATGATAGCTCCCGCGGCATTGACCACGAACAGTCCCAAGACGAGGGTAAAGATCATGGAATCGCCCCCTCGAAGCTCATGAATGTGAGGATTAAAGGTCAGGGAGTCAAAGAGGTAGGCGATGGTCACTGCAAGAATAACCGCAATCGCAAAGGGATAATAGAGCTTGCGGTTCTTGATGAGATTGGAGCAAGCTAGTTTAGTGGTTAATCGAAACATCTACTCCACCTCACTTGCCATGACCGTCAGGGTATCCGAGATTTCTTGGAACATCTGACGCTCTGT
>NZ_CAJPOU010000093.1 GCF_905372335.1 Streptococcus sp. A12 | reverse complement strand
GGAGCATCTTGTAAATAGGCTTTTACATTCTCCAAGTTTTCTAAAATACCAAGATGAAAAGCGGCAGAAGCAAAAGTTTTATCAAAAGGCTGGGTGCAGACGCTCCGAAACTCTACTGTCCCCCGTGTCGTCAAATCTTGATACTGGTAACTTCTGTGATTCTTGAAGTCCGTTTCCCTTGGAGTCAAGTTTACTTTTTCACCTGAAAGGCTATAAGCCTCAATAGTTTTCTGACTCATGTATTCATTAGCAGCTATCGGATAGAAATAGTAGGATTTACCTTCCCGTTCAGCAGTGAAAAGCGCTGATTTACTAAGATAAGCAAAAAAATCATCTTCTGTTTGAAAGTCTTTCGAATTAACGCCTGCATTTTCCTGTAAAATGCCATGCATCGATTGCTCCCAGAAAATATCCCGAGCTATTTTTGTATCCCAAGAAGAATCTGAAAACTCTGAATTGGCAAAGAGGTATGCTTTAGCAGCTTCAATTTGATTGAAGACATTGATGACGCTTAAATAATTTTCTCTTGAGACATCCAGCTGAACTTGACTCCCACAAATAAAAGCACCATATTCTGGATAATTGTGCAAACCTTCCATGTTCTTTCCCATAGCTAAATACTGCATCAGCATTTCATATCTTGGATATTTAACTGGACTATTATCATTTTCAGCCCAGAAAGGATGAATACCTTCTCCTTGAATTTCATGGTTTTCTTCGCGCAGAATTGGCTGAATAATGTTCAGATAGTTCTTAAAACGCTCTTCAACTTCTTGAATTCTACTAGCCTTGGCAAAAGCGAATTCCAAAGTATTGTAAGAAACCTCAAAAAGAATTCTGTCTTCATTTTTAGTAGATTTCAGTTGGATGGGATTGCCATCTCTATCAAATCGTTCCGACTCAAAATCATACTCTTTCAACAGACATTTCAAAAGATTCTTGGCAACATTTGGATCCGTCGCTCCGCCCTGGCAATTGACAATAGGAAATTCTAACTCAATGCCAATGTAGACAGTTGGATTTTCTTTAATATTCTTTAAATAACGCTCTTTTAAAATTTGGATTGAATCAGTCATTTCCATTTCCTATAAATTTTTGATAGTGTTAGAGTATTATAACAAAATTTCAGGTGTTTTCCTAGCTTCATGCAAAAACGCCTGCTTACGAAATTGTTTTTGGATTAAAAGCAATTTCGTAAACAAGCGTCTACCTATTATCAACTATATGATGAGTGTTCCCGCTAGGAAAGAATCCTAGCGGTAGACCAGAGCTAGACTAAGAATAGAGATTCTATTCCATCATCATAACACTCAACAAAGATTGATGATCTTAAACTAATTCGATGATTGCCATTGGCGCAGCATCTCCACGGCGCGGTTCAGTTTTCAGGATACGAGTATATCCACCGTTGCGCTCTGCATAGCGTGGTGCAATCTCAGAGAACAATTTTTGAAGAGCAGTAGTTGTAGTATACTTTTCTGTTGCTTCATCATAGTTTTCTGATGCGATTTCATTGCGTACAAAAGCTGCTGCTTGACGACGAGCGTGCAAGTCTCCACGTTTGCCCAATGTAATCATTTTTTCAACTGTTTTACGGATTTCTTTAGCACGAGCTTCAGTTGTCACGATTGATTCGTTGATCAAAAGGTCAGTTGTCAAATCGCGAAGCATTGCTTTACGTTGTGAGCTAGTGCGTCCTAGTTTACGGTAAGCCATGTATTCCTCCTTTATTTATCGTTTTTTAACCCCAGACCGAGATCAGCAAGTTTAACTTTTACTTCTTCCAGACTCTTACGTCCTAAGTTACGAACTTTCATCATTTCAGGCTCAGATTTTTCTGTCAAATCAAATACAGTATTGATACCTGCACGTTTCAAACAGTTGTATGAGCGAACTGACAAATCTAATTCTTCGATGGTCCGTTCCAAAATGCGGTCATCAGAAGTCTTTTCTGCTTCCTTCATAACATCTGCAGCAATAGCTACTTCTGTCAGGTTAGTGAAGAGATTCAAATGTTCCGTAAGGATGCGGGCTGAAAGTCCCAAAGCATCTTCTGGAATAATTGTTCCATTCGTTAAAATTTCAAGGGTTAGTTTGTCAAAACCATCGTTGCTACCAACACGAGCTGGCTCAACTTGGTAATTAACTTTTGTCACTGGCGTATAGATAGAATCCACCGCAAGTGTTCCCACTGGTGCATCATCTTTCTTATTTTCATCAGCAGGCACATAACCACGGCCGCTGTTAACAGTCATCGTTGCCTTAAAGCTTGCGCCTTCTCCGATTGTAAAGAGATAATGATCAGGGTTTATAATTTCAATATCACTGTCTGTCAAAATGTCTCCGGCAGTTACTTCTGCTGGTCCTTCAACATCCAGTTCAATAATCTTTTCGTCTTGGACGTAAGATTTTACAGCAATCCCTTTGACGTTCAGAATAATTTGCATCACGTCTTCGCGGACACCGGAAATTGTATCAAACTCGTGCAAAACACCTTCAATATTAATTGAAGTAACAGCAGCACCTGGAAGTGAAGCCAAAAGCACACGGCGAAGAGAATTTCCCAGTGTTGTACCATAACCACGCTCAAGCGGCTCTACTACAAACTTGCCATAATCTTTATTTTCATCAATTTTTGTTATATTTGGTTTTTCAAACTCAATCATTTGCTATACTCCCTCTGAAACGAAAAGCTGTGTAATTGTTGATGATTATACACGGCGACGTTTTGGAGGACGAGCACCATTGTGTGGCACTGGAGTCACATCACGAATAGCTGTTACTTCAAGACCAGCGGCAGCAAGAGCACGAATAGCAGACTCACGACCAGAACCTGGACCTTTTACAGTAACTTCAACTGATTTCAGACCGTGTTCCTGTGCAGATTTAGCAGCTGCTTCAGATGCCATTTGGGCAGCAAATGGTGTAGATTTACGAGAACCTTTAAATCCAAGAGCTCCAGCAGATGACCAAGCAATCGCATTACCATGCACATCAGTAATCATAACAATAGTGTTATTAAATGTAGCGTGAATATGAGCAATACCAGATTCGATATTCTTTTTCACACGACGTTTACGTGTTGGTTTAGCCAAGACTTTTACCTCCTATATTATTTTTTCTTACCAGCAATCGCAACAGCTTTACCTTTACGAGTGCGAGCGTTGTTTTTAGTGTTTTGTCCACGGACAGGAAGTCCACGACGGTGACGGATACCACGGTATGAACCGATTTCCATCAAACGTTTGATGTTCAAGTTCACTTCACGACGAAGGTCACCTTCAACTTTGATTGCATCCACTTCACGACGGATAGCATCTTCTTGATCTGATGTAAGGTCACGTACACGAACATCTTCTGAGATTCCAGCAGCAGCCAAAATTTTCTTAGATGTTGCAAGTCCGATACCATAAACGTAAGTCAATGAGATTACTACGCGTTTGTCATTTGGAATGTCAACTCCAGCAATACGAGCCATGTTTTCTCCTTTCTATCTTATCCTTGACGTTGTTTGTGTTTTGGATTTGCTGGGCAAATTACCATAACACGACCATTACGACGAATTACTTTACAGTATTCGCAAATTGGTTTGACCGATGGTCTTACTTTCATTTCTTATCCCTCCAAGTTTTTCGATTATTTAAAGCGGTAAGTGATACGTCCACGTGTCAAGTCATATGGACTCATCTCGACAGTAACACGATCTCCCGCTAAAATACGAATATAGTTTTTACGAATTTTACCAGAAACTGTTGCTAAAATCTGATGTCCATTTTCAAGTTCAACCGTAAACATTGCATT
>NZ_CAJPOU010000092.1 GCF_905372335.1 Streptococcus sp. A12 | reverse complement strand
GTGGCCTGGTCCTTATAAACGGACTTAATCACATGTTCGTCTTCTGTACTATAAATATCTTTTGCTTTCCCCGTATAAATTAATTGATCGGACATCTTCTTGTTCGCCTTTCATCTTTTATCCCTTTCAGTGTATCACAGAGATGTTGTTTTTTCAAGTTAAATCCGTATCTTGTTCGCCTGTAACACAAAAATAATAAGAGATTGAATCAAAAAGATTCAACCTCTTATTTTTAGATGCTTATTCGTTCGTAAAAACCGAACTTTATTTGCTTGTTTTCTTCAAAACGTAGTCTACCATATCTCCAACAGTTGCCATGGCATCAATGTCTTTATCTGGGATATCAATTTGGTAGGCTTCTTCCAAATAAATAATGTATTCCATGAGATCAACGGAATCTACTTCCAAGTCCTTTCGTAAGTCCAAATCCAAAGTAACCTCATAGTCAGATCCCTTATTATCTTGAATCAACCCTTCAACTAGTTTAAAAATTTCTTGATGTCGACTCATTTCTCTTCCTCCAATTCTGATAATTCAACCACAGATTTACGGATAACATCTGTTTCTAACATGGTCCGGATCTGGCGAATCGTGCTATAGACTGCCTTGTCATCACTAGAACCATGGGTTTTCACGACAGGGGCTTGCAAACCAAACAAGACTGCACCTCCAACATCTGAATAATCCAAGGTCTTTTTCAAACCTCGTAGATCATTCTTCAAGAGAAAGGCTCCAATCTTAGCTTTCAAGCCACCACCACTAAGGACCGTTTTCAACTGTTTAAAGAGGCCCAGAGCAGTTCCTTCCATAGTCTTAAGGACAGCATTTCCTGTAAATCCATCTGTGACAATGACGTCAGCAACTCCATCCATCAAGTCACGCGCTTCCACATTTCCTACAAAATTAAGAGAAGGATCCGCTGCTAATAATTGATAGGTCTCCTTGCGTAGGGGATCCCCTTTGCTTTCCTCTGTTCCGTTATTTAAGAGACCGATACGAGGCTGCTTAATGCCACGGACATTCTCTGCATAATAGGCTCCCATAATCGCATATTGGTGCAAGTGTGTTGGCGTATTTTCAGCATTTGCCCCCAGATCCAACATATCATAGCCCTTCCCATCAAGGGTAGGAAGAGTCGACATCAAACCTGGACGATCGATGACCTTGATCCGACCGACGATGAAGTAACCAGAGGCAAGAAGAGCGCCTGTATTCCCTGCAGAAAGCATAGCATCCGCTTCTCCATTCTTAACTGCATGCGCTGCTAAGACCATGCTGGCTTGCTTTTTCCGACGAATCGCACGAGTTGGCTCATCATCTGAGTTGATTTTCTCATCCGTATGAACGATGGATACCCGTTCAGTTGCTGTCAGGTATTGCTTAATTTTAGCCTCATCTCCGTACAAAATGACTTCAATATCCTTAAATTCTTGTATAGCTTGATTGACCCCTTCTACCAGGGCCTGTGGAGCATGGTCTCCACCCATTGCATCAACTGCAATTTTTTTCATTTCTTACCTCCAGACTGATCTTTTAAGATCTCTCCCCAGCTTCCCAGGGAATCAATAAATTTCTTAGCTTTTAGATGAATGCCTACATATTCATCATAGAGTTGGTCTAGACACTTTCTCAACTCTTTCTTCATCGCATCATGGATGGAAATCGTCTCTAACTCACTAAATTTCACAGCTTGAAAACGATCCAGCAAATAGAGGGTGTTTGGATCCCAGTGGGCTCGTCTTTCGTCACGATCATAATGATCTGGGCAAAGGACACCACCCAAGCGGAATGAAAAATCAAAAGGCAACCCCACTCGATGACAGACGCAACACTCATGGACGTTTAAGGCGACACCAAATCGGGATAAAATCTGCATTTCAAAAATATTGGTCAAGATTTCATAATCCAAGCCCCGATCCATCAATTGCAAGGTCTGCTCTAAAAAAGCAAATAAAGCTGGATCAGGTTGACGATCCTGTATACTAGCATCTGCCAAGGCCAGTATATAGGTTGCGTAGGAAAGACGAAAAAGATCTTGATTAATCCCTTGGAAACTTTGAACCTCATGAATATCTTCGATATAGCTGAGTCCGTCATCATTAATTTTCAGATACATATCCGCTAAAGTCAACGGTTGGATCATAGAATTCAACCGAGAACGATTGGCATGTTTCACGAAAAACATGAGCTTGCCAGCTTGCTCTGTAAAGATTTTAACCAGCTTATCATCCTCTCGGTAATCCCGATGGTAGAGGACGATGCCACGACTTTCAATGCTCTCCAGCATGTTCTTTCATAAACTCCTTCAACCGACTCATCGCTTCTTGGATCACTTCCATACTTGCTGCATAAGACAAGCGCACATAGCCTTCTCCATATGGGCCAAAAGCCATTCCTGGGATAAAGGCAACAGCCTTTTCTTGGGCTAGGAGCTTCAAAAAATCGAAGGAATTTTGAAGATATCCTTGTGGGATCTTAGCAAAAATATAGAAGGCCCCATCCGGGCGGATAATATCAAAGCCCATGGCAGACATTTCTTTGATGATATAATCTCGACGCTCTATGTATTCCCGTTTCATCGGCTCTGCGTCATCTTTACCAACCGTTAAGGCTTCAATGGCTGCATACTGGTTCATGGTCCCCGCTGCAGTCACCAAGTACTGATGACTCTTGATTAATTGAGCTGTCAAGGAAGCCGGCGCAAAGATAAAACCGAGTCTCCAGCCTGTCATAGCATGAGACTTAGATAAGCCATTGATAATAATAGCTTGGTCCCGTAGATAGGATCCTAAGGAAACGTGAGGCTGACCTGTATAGGTTAGCTCTGAATAAACTTCGTCACAAACGACAAAAACTTCATATTTCTTTAAAACACTAGCCAAATCCTGCATCTGCTCCTTAGAGTAGGTGACACCTGTCGGATTAGCTGGGTAGTTGAGAATAACCGCCTTGACGCGATCTCCTTGCTCTTCTATAGCCTTTTCTAAAGCCTCTGGGCTGAGGGTAAAGTGATTGTCTGTCGTATCGATTTCGACGACACTAGCCCCCATCAGTTTAATAATAGGTTCGTAACCAGGATAAGCTGGTGCTGGTAAGAGCACCACATCTCCCGGTTCCAATATAGCGGTCAAGGTCGCAGAAAGGGCCTCCGTTGCCCCAATAGTAACCAAAATTTCATCCTCTGGTCGATACTGTAAATTATATTTTTCAGCTACAAACTGACTAGCAGCTTCACGTAGAGCTAGCAAGCCACTCATCCCCGTATAATGACTCTGGTTGGAATCGATAGCTGCTTTTGCTGCTTCCTTTACATGATCTGGCGTCGTAAAATCTGGTTCACCCAAGGTTAAACGTAAAACACCTGGAATAGAAGAAATGGCTTGGTCAAACTGGCGAATCAAAGAAATCTCGATTCGATTCAAATTGTGATTAAACCGTTTTGTTAAATCCATAGCCACCTCCAAAAAAAGTTCTATCACCATTATACTATAAATGGAAAAGCATCGCAAAAAAGGGGCTAGTCCCAACTAAAATGATACAATAATGGCCTTTCTCATCAAAAAAGGACTTAGCACATGCTAAATCCTCTCATTGAATAAATTTTACCAAATCTTTTCTATTCTTGACCACGTGTTGCAACATAATTCAACTGATCACCATGTTTCGCTAAAAACTCAGTCATTTCTGAATCCGGTATCTGACGAAGGTAGAGATTGGATCGGACGCTATTGTCTTCTTCCCGGCAAGTAGATAAGACCAAATAGCGGTCCGAAGCTTTTACTTTCATTGTTGGATTTTTTGTTTTCGCATTCTGATACACTTGATCCAGTTGATCAGTGAAGTCTCGATCATCTTTAAAATGGATGCGATAAAA
>NZ_CAJPOU010000091.1 GCF_905372335.1 Streptococcus sp. A12 | reverse complement strand
GTGGGACGACGAAATCGAATTCTAACGAATTACCGATTTCTGTCCCACTCTCTTTCTTATATTTTATAGCAAACCACAGGTTCATTCTAACACCTTAGGAAAGCGCTGTCAATTCCTTATCTTATTCTGTTAACAAATTCATAAAAAGAAAAACTCGCCCACTTCCATCATCGGAAATGAACGAGTTTGATTCACTAAGAAGCAAGGGCTTCTTTTATCTTAGCTTAATTCCGCAACAATAGATTTGAGTTGTTCTTTGGTGTGAACACCAGCGACTTGTTTCACCACTTGGCCATCTTTCTTGAACAAGAGTGTTGGGATAGACATGATGCCAAAGTTACGAGCAGTGTTTGGATTTTCATCCACATCCATCTTAAAGATCTTCAAGTCATCTTCATGGATCTCTTCTGCCAACTGTTCCAAGATTGGTGCCTGCATCCGGCAAGGACCACACCAAGTTGCCCAGAAGTCCACCAAGACCAAGCCTTGGCTAGTTTCTTGTTCAAATGTTGCATCTGTTAGTACATGTACCATAGTTCCTCCTTTGATCAGTGCTTTCCACTAATCTCTCATTGATAGTTCTATTCTACACCAAAATTCAAGTTTTTAGAAATATTTGCTACGTTCTCAGCCTTGAACATCTTCTTTCTTTTTCTTCCAGAAAAGAAGGCTAGACAAGAGGAGGGTACCTAACCCATAGAATCCTATCCATTCCTCTTCAGTGCCTGTTTGAGAAAGCTGACCTGCTTTTTCTTGCGCTGGAACTACTGCTTTACCTGTTTCATAGACAAATGTTTGTCCATAAGCAACAGATAGAGATTCTGGTTTTGCAGTTTCTTTCTCAGCCGTTTTGACGAGAGGACGAAGATTTGTACCAGCAGGAATCTCTGATCTACCATATTTTTCAGGCTCTGGAAGGACTGGCAGATGGTATTCTTCGATGTAATGAACCGCTGGTTCTACCAATTTAGCTCCTTGAATCTCTGGAAGGGTAGCATATGCTGTATCAGCCGCGTTAGGAAGATAAGTAGCTACTTGCGAACGCGTCCCTTCTACAATCGGAATGCTCGCACGGATAGAATCTGTCTTGAAGGTGACTTCGTA
The DNA here is from genome assembly GCF_905372335.1 of Streptococcus sp. A12. GTDB lineage: Bacteria > Bacillota > Bacilli > Lactobacillales > Streptococcaceae > Streptococcus. The sequence continues at coordinate 2,812 of NZ_CAJPOU010000091.1, read as the reverse complement.
AGGATTTTCAACGGTTAAGTCAGATGGATCGTAGGTATTGAAGACTAGGGCTAGCTTGTGGCCCTTTTTAACCGTATAGAGGTTTGGTTGGAGATGGACCGTATAGTCGTGGAATTCTCCAACTTTTGGCTCGATACTATTTCTTGAGCTGGCTGAATCATAGCCAGACTCAGGGTTGGCCAGGTTGATCCATCCTTTGGCAATGACCTTGTATTTGGTCTTAATGGTCTCAAACTCTGCTACAGAAAGATTAGAAAGGTTACTTCCCATCCAGAAGCCATCTGCTTTTTTATCCGCCTTGACGCCACCATTGCCGACCACATCAAATTCCTCATCAGAGACGTCGACTAAAAGGGCATTGATCTGGAAGTTCTTGCCTTGTCCCTTAGCCAGGGCTGCCTTGAAGTGTACAGGGATATGCCCTTTGATGGTAGTATCTTCTGTCACCTCTGACACAAAGGTCATGTTGGCTTTTGAAGACCCTTGGCTCACAGTTTCGTTGCGTTTAGCAATCTCTATGCCAGCTCCTGCGTAGTCACTTGAAATCGTCTCTTCCAAGCGTTTCGACTGGGCATTAAGGAAGAGGCGTTGCGAAGTCTTCCAGTTATCATAAGTGGTCCACTTACTTGGGTCATAGTTGTTTTGAGCTAGAACCGCTGGCAAGTTTTCGACCTGATTGTCCACGCCATAGAGGTAATGGGTCAACCAGGTATTCAAAAGATCATAGAAATCTTGGCCATTGGCCTGAATACCATAACCACGAGACATGGCTGCTGGATAGACGTGGTCTCCCTGGTGGAGATAGAGCTTGACATTTTGGCCTGCCTTCTTGAGGGCATCGTACATGAGTTCAAAATGCTTGGTTTTAACGTTGTCATCATTCAAGCCGTGAACCAAGAGGGCGCTAGTCTTGAATTTTTCAGGATGAAGGGTATAATCCCGCTCCTTCCAGACATTGCTGTAATTGCGTTCGTGCGCATTTTGATCCTTGTTGAGCTGGTTGATATAGTTGGCATAATTTTGCCAAATACCAGCCCAATCGTTTTGATCCAGCATCCGCGTGCTAACGTAGAGGGAGAGCCATGAAAGGTCACTATAAGGTGCATTGCCAAACTGGGTTCCTTGACTATTGAAATAATCATACCAAGAGGCGATTCCTGCTGCCGGAACGATAGTCTTTAGGCCTTCTACGCCTGTCGCTGCCACACCAAAGGTCGTGGTTCCAGCCCAGGATAGACCGGTCATAGCAACACTTCCTGTAGCCCAGTCTGCCTTGATTTCGACATTGCTGGTCTTATCGGTGTAGGCCTTGCGTTTGCCATTGACCCACTCGATAATATTCTTAAAGGCATTGATTTCGAGATCAGATCCTGTGGTGTTAAATCCTTCTGATCCCTTGGTACCAAGTCCTGCACTGGAGATAAAAGCATAGCCTCTGACCAAGAAATAGTCGTACCAGTTGAGATTTTCGTAGTCATAGATATACTCGTAGGGACTGTAGTAATACCAATCCGAAGCCTTGGCCTTCTTAGCCGCTTCTACTGTTGACGAGTTTCCAACTGCTTGTCGTTTAGCAGGTTGCTCCCGCAACTTCTTCATATCATAGGAGCCATCTGTCGGCAAGCCCAAGCTTTCAAGAGTCACATAGTTCTCATCCAAGGTTCCTGCTACATAAGGACGCGCTTCCAGAATGGTCGCTGCCTTGAAGTCTCCCCTGGCAACTGCCTTAGGCAACTGGACAATGGCCTTGACTAAGTCCGGCTTGCCATCCGCATCTGTATCGTAATCGGTCTCCACATAGACTGGGAAGCGAACGATTTCGCTATCCTCATAGTGATAGTCTTTATCTGATTTTTCCCCACTTGTATAAGGGAAGATGGGTTGAGCCCGCCCATTTAAAAAGAGAGGAGCTTTCTTTTCAGAGCGATAGGCATCATAGAGTTTCTTAGCAATGCTATACATATTGGTCAGCTCTTCTTGACTGACCTTGCGGTTCAAGTCCTCTTGAGTGCTAATCATCCCTAGACTCTTAGCAAAGCGTTCCCGATCCGCAGCCGATTGACCGACCTGTTTGGAATCCGTCGCAGCCCACTGAAGCAATTCATCAACAGCATTTTGAACCGTTAATTCCTTATCCTTGAGCTCACTATTTGCCAGGCTACCTGTATAAGAAGTTAAGGCTTGTCCTGTAGCTGGTGTTGATGTTCCCGTCGAAGCCGCTGGACTAGCTGGGACACCTGCCCCCTGAGGTGCCTGTGGGTGGTTTGTTTTCTCAGTTACCGTCACGGTCTTTTCTTGTTCGACTGGCTTGTCAGCCTTCTCCGTCTCTGCCGGAGCAATTGAACTCGGTCCTGCAGGTTCAGAAGTCTCTACTTCCTTCTTAGGATCCACACTTGCAGCAGATGCAGACTGGTCTGCTTGAGATTGGGAAGCCGCTCCTTCAGAAGCTACAGGCTCCGGAGCCACCTGAGTCACCACTTCTTTCGTTGGAGCAAGCTCTGCTAGGTTCTCATCTGCTGCTACCACTTGATTTAAGACAAATGGAGCTAGCAGAAGGCTTGAAGCCACCATGGACACCACTGTTTTCTTTTTCATAAAAGAGACCTCACTATTTTGTAATCAATACAACTATTATACTATGTAAGCGCTTTTATAGCAAATTCTAAACAAGAAAAAAATCGAGGCAAATTTGCCTCGATCAAAAGATGTTTATTTCACATGATCTTTTAATTCTTCTTGAGCTTTTTGGTTAGACTCTGCTTGCTCTTTCTTCCATTTTTCAAGAGCTTTGTTGTAGTCTTCGGTTGTTACA
>NZ_CAJPOU010000090.1 GCF_905372335.1 Streptococcus sp. A12 | reverse complement strand
CTTGAAGTAAGATTCTTGTTCAGATTTTGGCAACTTTTCTCCCAATTCATTGGCATGCTTCTTATAATTTTCAGCTAGTTTAGCATAAAGCGCCTTGATTTCTCCAAGCGTTTTCGCATTTTCAATTTCTTGATCTGTTACCAAAACAACTTCTGGAGCTGTTGCTTGAGCACCAGAGCCTGAAGTAGACTGACTAGAAGAGCTACTTGTATCATCTGTCAATTCAAATTTCTTTGATGAAGATGATTTCTTCTTAGATGAGGAAGACTTCTTAGAAGAAGATTTCTCCACCTTGCTTGAAGACTTCTCTGAAGAAGCCTTTGGTTTTGCAGTTTGATTTCCCGAACATGCGACCAAGGTCAAGACCGAGAGAAGGGTAATACCGCTTGCGACTAATTTTTTCATGGTTGACTCCTATTCATAATTCATTTATAGAATTATATCTAAAATTATTTCGATTGTCAAAGCATTATAATATCTTAGTTCCTTCTGCTGGCGCTATATTTTTCAAGATGAGATAGAACTTCTACCATCCATGACCATTTCTTAAATTGTCGGACTTTTATCATTTGAGATAAAAGACTTGCAAACTTAGCTGTATTTAATTATAATCATTCTAAATAAGCTGCAAGGAGACAAGTATGACTGAAACAAAACACGGGGTTGATGCCTCTTTTAACGACCGCTTAAATATCTTACGGGCTGGAGTGCTCGGTGCCAATGATGGCATTATCTCAATCGCTGGAGTTGTCATTGGGGTTGCCAGTGCGACCAGCAACCTCTGGATCATCTTCCTATCCGGCCTTTCTGCTATTCTGGCTGGCGCCTTCTCTATGGCGGGTGGTGAATATGTGTCTGTATCGACCCAAAAGGATACAGAAGAAGCCGCTGTGAGCCGAGAACAAGCCCTTCTGGACCGCGATCCAAAAGCTGCACGCGACTCCCTCTATGCTGCCTATATTCAAAATGGAGAATGTGAAACAGCTGCTCAAATCATGACCGAGCGGGCCTTTCTCAAACACCCTCTCAAGGCCTTGGTGGAAGAAAAGTATGGCCTGGAGTTTGAAGAGTTTACCAACCCATGGCATGCGGCTATCTCTAGCTTCGTTGCCTTTGTCCTCGGATCTCTTCCTCCTATGCTGTCCATTCTTCTCTTTCCCAAAGAAATCCGAATCCCCGCAACGGTGATCATCGTAGCCCTTTCCCTTCTCTTTACTGGCTACACCAGTGCCAAGCTCGGAAAAGCCCCTACCAAGCAAGCCATGATTCGTAACTTGGTCATTGGACTACTTACCATGGGTGTTACCTATCTCTTCGGACAATTGTTTAGTATTTAAAAATAGAGTGGGACAGAAATCGAATTCTAACGAATGACCGATTTCTGTCCCACTCTATTTTATTATGCTTCCAATAAAGCTTGGGCTTGTTTTTCCAATCCTGCGACTGCTTCATCTGTCAAGACCAATTCACCTGTTGCCCAGGCTTCTGGGTTAACGGTTGTTCCTGTGAAGTCTCCCACTACTTGGGTACGAACGAATGGTAAGAGGGCTTGGTAGGCTGCAAACATTGGCTCGTGTCCTGCATTAGCGACTGAAGATACTGTTACGATCTTATCTTGAAGGGCAGATGGGCCACTAGTTTCTGATAGGTCAAGGGCACGGCTGAGCCAGTCAATCAAGTTTTTCACTACACCTGGAATGGCAAAGTTATAGACTGGTGAGAAGATCCAGATGGCATCTGCCGCAAGGACTGCATCACGCGCCGCTTGCACTGCTGGCAAAGTCGGTGTTTCCAAATCTTGGTTCATCATTGGGATGTCCTTGTAGTCCAAGTAAGTCACAGTTGCTTTTCCTTCAAGAAGGCTTTCTGCTTTCTGAGCCATTTGGTGGTTGAAAGATCCTTGACGAAGAGATCCGACGATAAATAAAATGTTTTTCATAGATGTTTCCTCTTTCTGTTGTAAGTTTATTTATTACAAGTACTATTGTACACGACTCAGATGTAATGTCAAGAATTACATCTCGAAATATCACTAATTTTTACTATTTTTGCTTTTCCTCTCAAAAATCCAATTTTATAAAGCTTTCTAACCCTTTCTGACACGGGTCACAATCCCATCTGGGTCTGTGAACTCGAGCTCACTAGAGGTCAACCAGGTGACAGGTGCCTCCTGCTCTTTTGCTCGCTCTGCGATGGCAACCAGGTCTTCTTTCTTTTCTACGTGGACGACGTAATAGGCTAGGCCAGGAAGCTGGGCTTCACGTTTGGCCAAGTGCTTACCACCCCACTCATTGACTGCCAGGTGATGATGGTAGTTTCCAGAAGCGATCCAGCTGGCTGATGGAATAGTAAACTTATCTGACAGGTCTAGCACCTTCTGATAAAAGGCTGACGCTGCTTGGCTATCTCTCACAGAGAGGTGGATATGCCCCATGCGGGTATCGGACGCTATCTGGAAGGGCTCTACCTTGCGGCCCATTTCATAGATCTCTTGGGCAGAGAGCTCCTCCGTCACACCGATGATACGACCATCCTCACGGATATCCCACTCCGCCACTGGCTTATCCCGGTAGAGCTCAATACCGTTGCCCTCTGGATCTTCAAGATAGAGAGCTTCGCTGTAGCCATGGTCCGCAGCTCCGTCAAAGGGAACATTCAACTCAGCCATATGCTTGAAGACATCCGCCAAGTCCTCCCGACTAGGTAGGAGAATGGCCATGTGATAGAGACCGTAGCTAGCCTTAACAGACTCAGTCCGATCCGTTTGGATCAGGTGGACCAAGGGCTTGCCTCCAGCCCCAAGAAGGACTTTTTCCTCAGTCTGAGACAAAATCTCCAAACCCAGAATCTGGGTGTAAAAAGCGGTCTGACGGGCCAGATCCTTCACATTGAGGACTGCTTCTGCCAAATATATCTTGCTATTGTAGGCGTAGGTCATAGGTGTCTCCTTTTCGGTTTAGTTATGTTGTAATTTTTTATATTACATCATTATACGCTCTTTTTCCAAGGAAGCAAGAAAAACAACTCGACAGAAAACCCTCCTTAGAAAACTAAGGAGGGAATTGACTGTTAAATGTATTAAGAACTACCCCTTAAACTCTTGGACAAATTTCTTGAGTTCGGCATCGGCTTCTGGTGTCGTTCCATGAAGCTGGCTAAGCATATCTAGAAGAGAAGCTGTCTGGGTCTCAATCGTCGTGTTGGTTTGGTTGATCTTGGCCACGATCTCTGTCAGTGGCTCCACTTCTTCTTCCTCAAAGGTGTCCACATAGCGTGGGATATTGAGGTTGTAGTCATTCTCGACGATTTCCTCAAAGCTAGCCAGATGGGCAAACTTATCCATGTCCTCTCTGCTCTTATAGGCCTTGAGGATCTTCTCGATATGGGCATCCGTCATAATATTTTGGTTCTTGCCCTTGTCAAATTCCTTAGAAGCATCGATAAAGTAAACGTCCCGATTGGTCCGGTTCTTCTTGAGAATGATGACCGTCGTTGGGATGCTAGTATTAAAGAAGATATTGGCAGGAAGACCGATCACGGTATCAATGGCTCCTTCTTCCAGCAAGGCCTTGCGAATGGTTCCTTCAGCATTGCCTCGGAAAAGGACCCCGTGAGGAAGGACGATGGCCATGACTCCCTTGTCCTGCTTGAGGTGGTAATAACCGTGCAAGAGAAAGGCAAAGTCTGCCTTGGACTGAGGAGCGAGCTTACCAAATGGGGAGAAGCGAGGATCTTGAAGGAAGCCGGAGCTTGCAGACCACTTAGCTGAGTATGGTGGGTTCATAAGGACCCCATCAAAGTTGGTCGGCTCTTGGGTCGGCCAGTCTTCGTCCAACGTATCCGCATTGTGCAAGAACTGGTTTTCCACCGGAACCCCGTGTAGGATCATGTTCATCCGAGCCAGGTTATAGGTAGAGGTATTGAGCTCCTGACCAAAGTACTGGACCGTTTGAGGCTGGTGGGAATACTTCTTGGCATTGAGCAAGAGGGAGCCTGATCCCATGGTGGCATCGTAGA
>NZ_CAJPOU010000089.1 GCF_905372335.1 Streptococcus sp. A12 | reverse complement strand
ATGACTTATAAGATTTCCCTCAGTCAGTTTGAGATAGACTTTTTGTGTTTTCCGTTTAATGTCCGTTTTATTGACACTTTAAGCAAGACATCTTATCAATCTGAACAGCTTGCAAATATTTTTCAAGGGATTGTCAAGAAAGTCAAAGAAACAATGTTGGTTCACTTTGATGATGAAGAATTATTTGAAGAAATCAAATCTCATCTAGGCCCCTTAATCAATCGACTGATTTTCCATGTGCAAGCTAATGATATATTCCATGGCGAGGTTCAAACTCAATATCCTTTTGCTTTTGAAATGGCGAAAATTGCTGGAGAAGAACTATCTGCAATTTTTGGTTCTGAATTGGAATTATCTGAAATCGGATATCTGGCTTTGTATTTTGAAATGATTTTAAGAAAGCAAAACTCTGTTGTAAATGGTTCTCGCAAGCAGATAGCTGTAGTTTGCACAACAGGAAGAGGAACTGCTGCGATGATTATTCAGCAACTCAGACGAGTCCTTGGAAATGATGTAGACATTACTCAGTATTCTGAAGAGGATTTTAATGTGGATTTGAATCAGGACTATTTCGCGATTTTTACGACAGTTCCTCTAAAATATAAAGATTCTAAATCTCCAGTCATTCAAGTTAATCATCTTTTTGATGATCAATGGCTGCAGGAAGAATGGCAGAGGGCCAATGCTTTTCATCAAAAAAATCTAGAAACAGTCAGCTTACGTTTTCTTCGGTTGAGTCCCCAAAAAACCTATCAGCAATACTTGCTAAATATGGTTGCAGAGTTAGAGAAACTTCAGATGATTGATGAAGGTTTTAGAAATCGGATAATTGATAGGGAGAAAAAACAATCAACCATTTTTGGTGGAGGAATTGCCTTCCCCCATACAATTAACCAGGGTTATGCAAAGACTATTTTAATGTTTGGAAAACTAGAAGAGCCTTATCAAAAAGGAGATGAATGGATTGAATTTATCTTTCTAGTCGCCATACCCTCAGAAATTGAAAGAAAAATGGAAAGTGAATTGCTGGAATTGTATGACGACATTTTTCGAATTGCAGGAGAGCCTTCTCTAAAAGAAGCATTGAGGGCTGTAGAAACAGAGACAGAGTTTCTATCATTTTCTAAGAGCAAAGGAGTATTTTAATGAATTCGCTAATAATTTTCGCTGTATTTGTCATGGCAGCTTATATATTTCAAATGTTCCTCGGCTGGCAGCAACTCAAAGACTTCAATAAGACCTATACGATGCTCCGAAAACTGGGGCGCGTAGCGATTGGCAGGAAGTCCGGAAGAATCAAATCCGGTACGATTGTCATGTTCGCGGTTGATGAAAACGGTCGGGTTCTTAAAGCTAGCAAAATGCAAGGAGTCACAATCTTAGCACGTTTTCAAAATATGGACGATTATGTTGGAGAAGACATCCATTATTTTGACAAGTATAATCCTCTTGTGAGAAAAGAAAATAAGTTGATGCAATCAGCCATAGAAGATGCTAGAAAAGTCTATCTTTGGCATGAGGCAGGTATTGAGAAAGAGACAAGTTCATCTGATTCTTTTCTGGGATTCGGCTTTTATGCGAATTACTTACAATTATCTATTAAACAGTTATTTAAAAAAAATAAGAAAGGGAGTTCCTTATGAATCACATTACAAATTTTGCAGAGAGTTTTATGAAACTCTTCCAATTAGGTGGAGAAACCTTTATTAGCTGGATGACAAATATTGTACCGCTTGTCTTAATGCTATTGATTGCAATGAATACCCTTATCGCTTTCTTGGGAGAAGAGAAGGTCAATTCCCTGGCTAAGATTTCTGCCAAAAATCCTGTTAGCCGGTATATGATTTTACCTTTCATTTCAGCCTTTATGCTGGGGAATCCGATGGCGATCAGTATGGGACGTTTCTTACCAGAATATTATAAACCTAGTTTTGTAGCAGCTCAGATGCAGTTCTGCCATACTTCAAATGGTGTATTTCCGCATATCAATCCTGGGGAATTGTTTGTATGGATGGGAATTGCAACAGGAATTCAAACTTTAGGTTTAAGTCAAATGGACTTAGCCATTCGTTACATGCTTGTTGGGCTTGTCATGAACTTTGTAGGCGGTTGGGTGACCGATTTTACAACTGCTTATGTAGCAAAACAGCAAGGTGTTACCTTGAGTAAAACATTTGATTGATAGAAAGAGTGAAATTATGTCATATAAGAGTATAAAAGTTGTTAAAGGAAATGGCGGTTTCGGAGGACCTTTGGTCATTACACCTAGTGAGGCTAAGCATAAATTTATCTATATCACTGGCGGCGGAGAAAAGCCAGATATTGTAGATAAAATTGCTGATTTGACCGGTATGGAAGCTGTTAATGGGTTTAAAACTTCTATCCCTGATGAGGAAATTGCTTTAGCAATCGTGGATTGCGGCGGTACTCTTCGCTGCGGTATTTATCCTAAAAAGGGGATCCCTACAATCAATATTGTCGCTACAGGGAAAAGTGGCCCTCTAGCACAATATATCACCGAGGAAATCTATGTGTCAGCAGTTGGCCTTAATCAAATTTCTGCTGCTAATGAAGACGAAAAAGCGACAACTGTGGTAACAGAAAAGCCAACTTACGATACTAGTAAAAAAATTACAGAGCAAAAAGCTGAAACAAGTATTGTAGCAAGAATTGGGATGGGCGCTGGGAAGGTCGTTGCGACTTTCAACCAGGCTGCTCGTGAAGCCATCCAAACAATGCTCAACACGATCATTCCTTTCATGGCCTTTGTTTCCTTGCTGATTGGGGTTATTCAAGGTTCAGGTGTTGGAAATTGGCTGGCAAAATTAATGGTTCCCCTAGCGGGGAACATCTGGGGACTCATTTTGATTGGCTTTATCTGTTCCTTGCCATTCCTATCTCCTTTGTTAGGCCCCGGAGCTGTTATCAGTCAGATTATCGGAACCTTAATTGGAGTCGAAATCGGAAAAGGGAATATTCCGCCCCAAATGGCTCTGCCAGCTATATTTGCTATCAACACTCAAAACGGTTGTGATTTCATTCCTGTAGCACTCGGTCTATCTGAAGCCAAGTCTGAAACAGTTGAGGTTGGTGTCCCTTCTGTGCTTTATTCACGCTTTCTCAATGGTGTTCCGCGGGTGCTAGTAGCTTGGATAGCTAGTATTGGCCTTTATCAGTAAACTTTTGATAGATGCACGTAAACATAGCAACTATTATGTTAAACTTATCTATAAGCATAAGTTTATGACAGATTTGAGAAAGGATGAATAGGAATTAGATGAAGAAAATTTTTGAAGCTAAAGTAATTCAAGTGGGGCCTGAAGCTCAGAATATGATTCAAGATGCCAATATGCTCATTTTATTTGGAGAAGAAGCTCCGGAAGACTTAGCAGAGTATTGTTTTAAAATCGATAACAAAAATCTTCTAGGTGCAATACTAGAAGGTGGAAAGCTGGTGGTAGATAGTCAGGAATATTCGATTACTGCCGTAGGAAATGTAGTAGAAAAAAATTTAACTGGACTGGGCCATATCACGATTTCTTTTGATGGTTCAAAAGAGGGGAGCCTTCCTGGTACACTCCATGTCGCAGCAGACCAAGCAGTAGTAATTGAAAAAGGCTCTACCATTCAGATTTTTGAAGTAGCTCAAGTAGGATAAAATATCTAAATAAGAATACTAGAAAAATAAGAGTCTAAAAACTTGATTCAGAGCCTGGGCAAAAAGTCCAGGCTTTTGGGTCTAAATTAGAAAAAATAGATGACGCAGTGGTTGATTGGCATCTTCCTTCGCTTTTTAAGCTCCAAAGATGACCTAATCAACTGTGCGGGGGTGGGAAGACGAACTTTTTAACTTGTTTGAAGTTCTTTCCCACTCCCTTTTTGATTGGAAGAATAATTTATGTTATAATATTGTAAAATTTGTCATTATTTTTCAATGTTTTCGCAATATGACAAATCAACAAAATTTATAAGGAGAAAACCATGTCAGATAAAGATGGACAAGGTCAAGTGCAAGGGGCTTGGCAAGAAAATC
>NZ_CAJPOU010000088.1 GCF_905372335.1 Streptococcus sp. A12 | reverse complement strand
ACATCTCGAATGGCTTGTTTGGCTCCAAAAGTTGAGAAGGTCACAATTTGAGCCACATGAGGACTGCGGTAGCGATTTTTAACATACTGGATAAATTTGGGACGATAGACATCCGGAATATCAATATCAATATCTGGCATGGTATAGCGCTCTAAGTTCAAGAAACGCTCAAAGAGGAGATTGTTCTTGACCGGATCAATCCCTGTGATATCTAAGGCATAGGCTACTAGACTACCAACTGCTGAGCCACGGCCCATCCCCATATAGTAACCTTGGCTTCGACCAAACCGTAATAAATCCCAGACAATCAAGAAGTAGTCATCAAAGCCCATCTGATGGATGACAGCTAATTCATGACGCAAACGTTCTTGGTAAACCGTCTGGTCCAGACCCTTACTTCTCAAGCCCTCTTCAGCCAACTCACGTAATTCCTCGACTGCAGGTTTCTCTGGATTAAAGCGGGGAAGCTTTAATTGCGTATCAATCTCATAATGAACAGCCGCAAGAGTCTTCTCTAGATAAGAAATACTCTCTGGATAATTATGAGCAAAGGCCCGCTCCAACTCTTCTGGCGGCAATAACATCATGGAAGCAGCAACAGCTCCTACTTCCTTCAGACTGCAATTGTTTCGAATGGCGTGGAGCATCTGAAGACTTTCCAAATCACTCATTGAAAAATAGCGGACTGTATGGAGGGGGAAAACAGGACGAGAAAACTGTTTCGCTGGAGTATCTGGAAAGACACCAATCGCAAAGTCTTGGCCCAAGTCTAAATACTCAATCCCTTCAAAATAGGGAACGATGATGGCTAGATCATCCAACAAGTGTTGAAAGGCCGACCAGTCAGTTGTCCCCATCATTTTCATGCTGGAAATCTTGATTAAATGTTTATAACCTACGGTACCTAATGCAAGCAAACGGATAGACAAGGGACCCGCTGGTAACTCGACTTCCAAATCAAGACCTAGGACAGCCCCAATACCTGCTTTTTGGCACTCTTCTAAAAACTCGTAGGCCCCATATAAATTATCTATATCCATGAGACCAATTTGTTGGTAACCCATTTCTTTGGCACGCTGAATATAGTCTCGAATAGAGACTAAACTGTCCATAAAGGTATAAACCGATTTTGTGTCCAGTTGTGTAATCACCTTGCACTCCTTTTCGTCCGTTCTTTCCTTCTATTATACAGGAAATCCGCCAAAGAAGACACTCTTACCCATTGCCAATCCTGCCTAACAAAAAAAACAGATCAACTGATCTGCTTTCCTTTCTCTTACGGAAGACATGGGATTCGAACCCACGCACGCTGTTACACGCCTACCGCGTTTCCAACACGGCCTCTTAAGCCTCTTGAGTAATCTTCCAAACTAGTATCCATTATACGGAAAAGCGCTCCTCCTGTCAACAAAAAATTTAGGAATTGCTCACAAGATATCATTGCTTGATAGATTTTAAAGAAACAAAAAACGACAAGGATTTGTCGTTTGCATGTATAAAAATGGAGCCGGTGGGAGTCGAACCCACGTCCAAACATCTGCCAACATATTTGTCTACAACCATAGGTTATGTATTGGTTTAACAGCTCCTCGACACATAACTCAAGCCTAGGAACTGCGAGTCTATCAATCTCTTATCAAACTGCTAGACAAAGTTTGATCGTATCTCGCTAAAATTAAGACCTGTCATCAGACACGAGCAATCCGAATCGGGTCACGCCTGCTGGTTTTTAGGCAGCTAGAGCGTAAGAAGTGTTATTTTTTGCAGTTATATTTAACTGAGCGTTTACGTCGCCACACGAGTCGCAAAATATGCCTCATAATGCCTGTCGAATCCGTAACGACCCCAAAATGATATACTCAAGTTTATCATTTTTTGGGTAAAATGGCAAAAGAAAAAGAGGAATTCCTCCTCTTTCACTCTTATTGCAAGTTCAATTTGAATTTTGTTACATAATGAACTGTAAAGTACATCGCTACAATTTTCACTAGTTCATAGATATAAGCCGGAATAAAGTTAACGGCCAATACATCACTAAGGGTATCATAATAGCCACTTGACAGATATGAAAGGCTGGTTAACTCCACAGTAGGAAACATTCTTCCAATGATGCTAAGAACAACCCAAAGAATAAAACCAAAGACAAAGGCCATTACGACACGATGATTAATAAAGAGTTGGCCCAGTGAAATCGCACAATAGAGCATCAAAATCCCTGAAATGGTTGCTAACAATTGGAAAAACAAGGTTTGCCAAAATAGAGGGCCACCAATACGTTCAAGAAGTAGACCAAGCACCTCAAAGATATTCTGTTGTTGAGAAAGTCCAATTACACCTAGGAAAATAACCAAAGAAAGGACCAAGCTAATAAAACAGAAGATACTCCAAATCAAAGCAGAGGTAGCTTTTGCAAGTAAAACGGTATGAGAGCCAGTTGGCAAAGTCCAGGTCAAATAACCTTCTCGACCAAAAATATTATTGTAAAAACGACGAATAATAATGATATAGTTGGTCAAGGTCAACCCAATGTAACCCGCAAAAATAACCAGAACAACAATTCCAACAATCGTATAGGTTGTATCTGCTGTATAACTTGCTGCGCCAGTAATAACACTAGAAGCTAATAAACCAGCAAAAATAGCGAGAATAGCAAGCACACCCGAAATAATGAGATACCACTTATAGGTTGCTTTTAATTCATATTTCATTAATTTCCCAAACATAAGAGCCTCCTAATACATTCTAAATTGTTCACGGAAGATCTCATCAATCGATTTACCGTATTGGTTACGTAAAACAGTTGTGTTTTCATGCAACAGAATACGACCTTGATTGATAAAGAGTGCTTCATCCAAGACTTGCTCAACGTCCGCAATCAAGTGGGTTGAAATCAATACTGATGAGTTTGGACGACGATTTTGAATGATGGTTCTGAGAATGTAGTCACGCGCAGCAGGGTCCACTCCACCAATTGGTTCATCAAGAATGTACAAATCCGCTTCACGGCTCATGACCAAAATTAATTGAACTTTTTCTTTATTCCCTTTAGAGAGTTGTTTCAATTTTTGCTCTGGGTGCAATTGTAAATCGTTCAACAATTGATAGGCACGTTGCACATTGAAATCTTTATAGAAGTCTTGGAAGAAACGGAGAGTCTCTGAAATCTTCATATTCTCATCCAAATAAGTTGTATCTGGTAAATAAGAAACGACTTGTTTGGTTCTTGCAGACGGCACTTCACCATGGATGTAAACATTTCCCGAAGTAGGTTGCAAAAGCCCATTCACTAATTTAATGATGGTTGTTTTCCCACTTCCGTTTGGTCCTAACAAACCAATGATACGACCCGGTTGAATATTGACACTCACATCATATAAGGCAATATGCTTACCATACACTTTTTGAACATGGTCTAAGTAGACCAAAGGGTACTGATTCATAATCTTCTCCTTAATTTAATAATGATTCTATTATAACCTTACTAAGAAGTGATTGCAAGATATAATCGTAAAAGAAGATATAATATTCGTACTATTTGACATCCAAACCATCTTCACTAAAAAAGAGGGACATCTGTCCCTCCTTTAAAACAATTTTATTTAATTCCTAATGCAATCCGTGCATAGCGGCTCATTTTTTCAACCGTCCAAGCTGGATACCAGACCAATTTCACATCGACCTTGGTCACTTCTTCCATTCCTGTTAAAGCATCATAAATCTGATCCGTCAGCAAGTCTGCCAATGGACAGCCCATGGTGGTGAGGGTCATATCGATTTCTGTTTCACCGGTTTCACCATCAAACCGAATTTCGTAGACCAAACCAAGGTTGACAATATCTATACCTAATTCAGGATCGATGACCTGCTCTAGATTTTCAAGAATACGGTTTTTAATTTGTTCGATTTCTTCTGTCGTATAACTCATTCTTTACTCCTTCTTCACTCGGTTCAACCCCAGGAAGATTTTTTTGTTTACAGCAAGCCCTAGATTCAAAGGGCTCTAGAAAAGGGCACCCGGACCTAGATTGCTTTT
>NZ_CAJPOU010000087.1 GCF_905372335.1 Streptococcus sp. A12 | reverse complement strand
AAGCAGATTCAAAATAAAATGAATACAATAGAGAAAGGACAAACACATGTCTAAACAACTTTCACCTAAATACAATCCAGCCGAGGTTGAGGCTGGTCGTTACCAAAAATGGCTTGACGCTGATGTTTTCAAGCCTTCAGGCGATCAAAAGGCTAAGCCTTATTCAATCGTGATTCCACCACCAAACGTAACTGGGAAACTCCACCTTGGTCACGCTTGGGACACGACTCTCCAAGATATCATCATCCGTCAAAAACGCATGCAAGGCTTTGATACACTTTGGCTTCCAGGGATGGACCACGCTGGGATTGCGACTCAGGCTAAGGTTGAGGAGCGCTTGCGTGGTGAAGGCATTTCCCGCTATGACCTTGGTCGTGAAAAATTCCTAGATAAAGTCTGGGAATGGAAAGACGAATATGCCACTACTATCAAGGAACAATGGGGCAAGATGGGTCTCTCTGTAGACTACTCTCGCGAGCGTTTCACCCTTGACGAAGGCTTGTCAAAAGCTGTTCGCAAGGTCTTTGTGGACCTATACAAGAAAGGCTGGATCTACCGTGGTGAGTTTATCATCAACTGGGACCCAGCAGCTCGCACAGCCCTTTCTGATATCGAGGTGATTCACAAGGATGTCGAAGGTGCCTTCTACCACATGAACTACATGCTAGAAGACGGCTCACGCGCCCTTGAAGTGGCGACTACTCGTCCTGAGACCATGTTTGGGGACGTTGCCGTTGCGGTCAATCCAGAAGACCCACGCTACAAGGACTTGATTGGTAAAAATGTCATCCTTCCAATCGCTAATAAATTGATTCCAATCGTTGGAGATGAGCACGCAGATCCCGAGTTTGGTACTGGTGTCGTGAAAATCACGCCTGCCCACGATCCAAACGACTTCTTGGTTGGTCAACGTCACAACTTGCCGCAAGTCAACGTCATGAACGACGACGGAACTATGAATGAGCTTGCCTTCGAGTTTGCAGGTATGGACCGTTTTGAAGCTCGTAAGGCAGTCGTTGCCAAGTTGGAAGAAATTGGTGCCTTCGTTAAAATCGAAAAACGTGTCCACAGTGTTGGTCACTCAGAGCGTACAGGTGTAGTGGTTGAACCACGCTTGTCTACGCAATGGTTCGTCAAGATGGACCAATTGGCGAAAAATGCCATCGCCAACCAAGACACAGACGACAAGGTAGAATTCTACCCACCTCGTTTCAACGATACCTTCCTCCAATGGATGGAAAATGTCCACGACTGGGTTATCTCTCGTCAGCTCTGGTGGGGTCACCAAATCCCTGCTTGGTACAATGCTGAGGGTGAAATATATGTCGGCGAAGAAGCTCCAGAAGGTGACGGTTGGACTCAGGACGAAGACGTCTTAGATACTTGGTTCAGCTCTGCCCTTTGGCCATTCTCTACTATGGGCTGGCCTGATGTCGACTCAGAAGACTTCAAACGTTACTTCCCAACATCAACTTTGGTGACTGGTTATGATATTATTCCGTTCTGGGTGTCTCGGATGATTTTCCAAGGTTTGGAATTTACTGGCAAGTCGCCATTCAAAAATGCCTTGATTCATGGTCTCATTCGTGATGAGCAAGGACGCAAGATGTCGAAATCTCTTGGTAACGGGATTGATCCAATGGATGTTATTGATAAGTACGGAACAGATAGCCTTCGTTGGTTCCTTTCAAACGGTTCTGCGCCAGGGCAAGACGTGCGCTTCTCTTACGAGAAAATGGATGCTTCATGGAACTTCATTAACAAGATCTGGAACATCTCTCGCTACATCCTCATGAACAATGAAGGCTTGACCCTTGAGCAAGCAACTGCCAATGTGGAAAAAGTTGTCAACAAGGAAGCTGGAAATGTCACAGACCGTTGGATTCTCCACAACCTCAATGAAACCATCGGAAAAGCTACTGCCAACTTTGATAAGTTTGAGTTTGGTGTGGCTGGTCACATCCTCTACAACTTCATCTGGGATGAATTTGCGGACTGGTACGTTGAGTTGACCAAGGAAGTCCTTTATAGCGATAACGAAGAAGAGAAAGTTATCACACGTTCTGTTCTCCTTTACACTTTGGACAAGATCCTTCGTCTCCTTCACCCAATCATGCCATTCGTGACAGAGGAAATCTTTGGACAAATCTCAGAAGGCTCTATCGTTACAGCAGAATACCCAACTGTTAACCCAGCCTTTGAAGACCTTGCTGCCCACACTGGTGTCGAAAGCCTCAAAGACTTGATCCGTGCTGTTCGTAATGCGCGTGCGGAAGTAAACGTTGCCCCAAGCAAGCCAATCACCATCCTTATTAAGACAAGCGATAGCGACTTGGAAGCCTTCTTTAATAGCAATGTCAACTACATCAAACGCTTCACAAATCCAGAACACTTGGAAATCGCATCAACCATTCCTGCACCTGAACTCGCGATGTCAAGCGTCATCACAGGAGCAGAAATCTACTTGCCTCTCGCAGACCTCCTCAATGTCGAAGAAGAACTCGCTCGTCTCGACAAGGAATTGGCTAAATGGCAAAAAGAACTGGACATGGTCGGTAAGAAGCTCTCTAACGAACGCTTCGTAGCCAATGCCAAACCAGAAGTCGTCCAAAAAGAACGCGACAAACAAGCCGACTACCAAGCCAAATATGACGCGACCGTAGCACGTATTGATGAGATGAAGAAGTTGGTTTAGAGATGTAGAATAGGAGTGGTTATGGAATACCAATTAAAGGGCCTTGTAACATATAGAGGTTCGATATCTTCTGATGATCCTAATGACTATAGTGATTTTATCAAGTTTTGCAATGAAAAAATTGATGGAAATTTAAAAAAATTAATATTTAATGAAATTGATGGGCTGACAACTACAATAAATAAGCCAATATATATTGTTGGTTTAAAATCAGGTAACTATGTTATTTTACAAGAACACAAAAAGCCTTTCTTGGATATCTATTTAATTTGGTATAATCTATCTTTTAAAGATGCACTTCAAGAGTCAGTATATTCTTTAAAAGTTGAGTTGAAAAACGATTGGAAATCTTCGAGTTTTAATAATCGTAAAACTCCAAAAGTTGAGATGAATCAATCGACTTTATCATCAACTTATAAATCTAAGGAAGGGATTGGGCAAGCCTCGATTGATACAACTCCAGATTTGAATATAAAATTCAAAATAAATAATTCTCCTTTTTTTAACGGTGAATTTATTACCTACTCTATAGTTTGTATTTTAATGGTAGTCTTTATTGTCATAAAAAAAGATTATGTCGAATTTAGTCTATCAATCATTCTACCGTTTATTGTAGCTATGATAATACATACTGTAAATTATTGCCGGTCAAAGAAAAAGAATGTTGAAATCGATATTGAATCGTTTACCACTGAATACTTGAATAAAGATATAAAAGATATGCTATCGAAATTAAATAAAGTTGATGAAGATTACGATGACCCTAAGACGATAGAATAAGGAGGAGGAAATGCTCGATAAACCAATTAATTTTCCATATCATTTTCCATATTTGGAAGTTGATCAAAAAGGAGAGAGTTTTTATTTAACTAAAATGCCGGTCTCAATTTTAAAAAAACTTGTAAACTTTCATTTTAGAATTGCTGAAAATGATAGTTTCACAAATGCAGAACAATATATAGCAAAATTAGAGAGGTTAGGAATTGAAACTGATGCTGTTGAAAATGGTTTGCAACGCAGAACGGATTTAAAGCGAATCAATGATATTTCGAGTTTTGTGAATGAATCAGAGGGGATAGTGTTCCCAACTCCATTAGTTTTATCTTTGAATGTGTTTGAAAAGAACAATGAGAAAAAAGAAGACTATTATATTTTTTATGATAATGAAATCTATTTTTCGGAGAATGTAGAATTCACGATAATTGATGGACAACATAGATTGGCTGGTTTGGTAGCAGCTTTTTCTAAAGATAAAGTTAATAATGATATTGAAATGCCTATTACTCTCCTACTAGATGCGAATATTTCAATTGCTTCTAAAATGTTTATTGATATTAATGGAAATCAGAGAAAAGTCAATAAATCAGTGATTTATGATTTATTTGAGAATACTGATCCGAAAGAGGTGGAGTTAATCAGTAGATTTGCTAGCGCTGTTAGAGTGTTAAATTCTAAGAAATCTTCACCACTATATAAAAGAATAAAAATGTTGGGTACTGGTGATGGAACTATTTCTCAAGCATTTATGATTGATTATTTAATGAATAGCTATAAACCATATCCTAATTTTGGAAGTCAAGAAATTTATTCTAA
>NZ_CAJPOU010000086.1 GCF_905372335.1 Streptococcus sp. A12 | reverse complement strand
AAGATGCAACTACAACAACTACTACAGTAAGTGAAGATGCAACTACAACAACTACTACAGTAAGTGAAGATGCAACTACAACAACTACAACACCAGGAAACCCTGGCGGAAATGCAGATGGTAACGGTGGTGGACGCAAAGTCCTTCCAAATACTGGTGAAGTCGTAGCAACTGGCCTAGTATTCACAGGAGTACTTGTCCTATCAGGTGCTATTGTAATGAAACGTAAAATGTCTAAATAATAGAAAAAGAGTTTCCGTATAAAGGAGAGAGCGAAAGCTCTCTCTTTTTTGGAAATAGAGTAGATGGAGAATAGAGATGAAATTATCGATACTCATTACATTACTGAATGAGGAGTTGGTCCTTTCTCAAACGCATGCTGCTATATCTGATCAATTGGATCAGATGCTTGGGAAGGAACTTACCGACTATGAGATTCTCTATGTCGATGATGGAAGTAGTGATAAAACATTTGAACTCATTACAGCCATTGCAGAAGAGAATCCTCATGTAAAATATATTCGATTTAGTCGTAATTTTGGTCGTGAGAGCGGTATTTTAGCAGGCTTCAAATATGCAAGTGGTGATGCTGTGATGGTAATGGATGGAGATTTACAACATCCACCATATCTGATCCCCCTCTTTTTAGAAGCCTATAATGAAGGCTATGATATCGTCAGTGGGCAACGAACTCGGGAAGGGGAGTCCTTTATCGGTAGTACCTTTGCTCGTATGTTCTATTTCTTGTCCAATCGGTCGATGGATGTTAAACTGACAGATGGTAAATCCGAGTTGAGACTCCTTAGTCGTAAAGCAATTGATGCGTTTGTGTCTATGCCAGAATATAATCGTTTCAATAAGGGCTTGTATGAATGGATTGGCTTCAAAGAGAAGGTGATTCCTTATAAAAACGAAATCCGTAAAGCTGGTAAGAGTAAGTTTGGTTTTAAAAAATCAATGAACTATGCCATTCAAGGGATTATTTCATTTAATGATCGTCCTCTTCGTGTTTGTATTCAGTTTGGATTTATCTGTTTGGGACTTGCTATTTTGTATCTTGCTTTTGAAATGATGAAGTACATTTTCGCACCAGGGAATTATGTGAGTGGCTATTTTACAACCATAGCTGCGATCATTCTATTTAGTGGTGTTCAGTTAATATTTATCGGTATTCTTGGGGAATACATTGGAAAAATTTATTACGAAGTGAAGCGTCGTCCTCATTTCATTATTGAAGATACCAATATTAAACAAGCCAATGAGAATAAGATAGGATAATTAGTATAGGAGATAAAAATGTTAGTTTGGTTCATGCGCTTGAAAGAGCTTTGGAAAAAGAATCCCAAGAAGTTTTTATATGCTTTTAGCGCTTTACTCCCAATGACAATTATGCTTGTTGTTTGGGCCTTCATGGGATCATATCCTTTTGGGACCAAAAGTTTGATGGCAGTTGACTTTGGTCAACAATACATCAGTTTCTTTGGTTTATTAAAAAATGCGGTTCTCACTGGGGATCTTTCAAGTTTGAGTTATTCGTTTACTAAGTCCCTCGGTGGAGATATGATTGGGGTCCTCGGATATTATTTAATGAGTCCCTTCAATATCATTTATATTTTGACCCCACTCAAGCATTTCGGTTTTGCAGTATTTTTGACAATTTGGCTCCGTTATGGCGCAATAGGAATGGCTTTCGCCTTTCTTCTTATCAAGCGCTATAAAGGATTAGAGAAAAGAAAATGGTTAGTGCCACTATTTTCGACAGCATATGCTCTTTCAGGGATGTTGGTTTCTTATCAAATGAACGTCATTTTTTATGACGCAATGATTATGTTGCCGATTGTCATTGTTTACTTGGAAGAATTATTAGATGGTGGAGCCCCTTATCGTTATTCTTTTGCATTGGGTCTGACTGTCCTACTTCAATTTTACATGGGGTACATGATTTCGATCTTTGTTGCTCTATATGCTTGCTTCTATGTATCTCCTAGATTGATGATTGAAGGGGATCTTAAAGCGAAGATCAAAAACTTTATTGAACCTTTATTACAGGCTGTCATTTATTCTATTATTGGGATTGGGACAGCAGCAATCTTAATCCTTCCTGTATTCTTCAATTTGGTAGAAAGTAAAGGTCAAGTTGGTGGAGGGATGACCTTCTCCTTAGCCTTCCAGATTAATCCACTGGATATTCTTGCTAAGATGGTGATTGGTGGCTTTGATACGACCTCTGGTTGGTCTGCAGGACCAAACTTACCAAATATCTATATCGGAGCATTTGGTTTTCTCGGCTTTGTTCTCTACTTTCTCTCTAAGAATGTTTCAAAAGTTAAGAAATGGTCTGCTGGAATTGTTACTCTTGTATTCTTGACATCATTTGTCAATGAGTTTGTAAGTAAGATTTGGCATATGGGGCAAAACCCTGCCGGTTTCTTTTTCCGTTTTTCTTGGTTATTCTCGTTCTTTATGTTGGTATTGGCTTACCAAGTAATGAAGGAGAAAGTAGTTATTTCTAAGCTAGCTAATCTAGTCATTACACTTGGATTGCTTCTAGCTGTTATCTACGTCCATTCAAATAGCTATACCTTTATTTCGAAAATTCAACCAAAAGCAGTAACATCCTATTTCTCAAGATACTCAATTCTTCACCTACTAGGCCTTGTGGCTGTTGCTTGCTTTGGTTTCTATACCTACTGGGAAAAATCAAAGAGCAATCAACGAGAGAAAATCCTTCGAATCGGCGTTACTACTATTTTCTTAGTGATTGCAGGATTTTTGTTGAAACAAGGCTATCTATTCTCACAATTAAGTCTTACAGCGATAATCTATCTGCTTCTATTGCTTCTAATAAATTCTAAACTGTCACGTCTTTCAGTTGTCGTCGTGTCAGCTTTAAGTATCTTTGAATTCGGATATAATGCTTATTTGTCTCAGGTTACTCTGGGTTATGACGACATCAATAAATTTGCAGATGCAGCCGTTTCAGTGAAACGCATGACAGATAATATTCAAGAAAATGCAGACGAAGAATTTTATCGGATTGCAACGACTTTCTCATATTCACGGACGGTACCTTCTCTAGTATCTTATCCTGGCTTAAGTACCTTTAGTTCGAGTTTGGAAAGAAGCACTATGGATCACTTTGCTTTAATGGGGGACCTAGGTGTCAATGCTGCTACCGAATATACAAATGGGACACCTCTAACAGATGCCTTGTATGGGGTTCGTTATTATATGACGGTGAAAGATTTTGATCCAAAAGAAATAGAAGCAAATCCAGAAAAGATGTACTTTCATCGTTTTACAAATCGTTTCGATTTGGAGCGCTATTATACAGAAAAAGTATATGAAGACAAGCGATTTGTTGTCTATAAGAACCCAAATTCTTTCCCTCTTGGATATGGAACAAATGCTCTGGTTAAAAATATAAAATTTGGAGTGAATAATGCTATCGCAAACCAAAATATTATTTTGAACTCAATGGAAGGGCATCAAAAGAAAACGAGTGATTATTATGACTACTTTAAACCGTTAGCTTTTAGTGCCATTGAAACGGAGAATGTCATTGAAGAAAAAGTAGATAAGAACACTGGGGAGGCAATCTATAAAAGAGCAGATTCTTCTAAAGAGGCCATCATTCGATATAAGGTAGTGCCACGTTCAAACTATACTTATTACTTCTTCACACCAGCTGCGTTGATTCCAAAACAAGATTACTCAGTTTTAGTGAGAGGGAAATGGTTGCCAAATAATAAAACATTTACTCAAAGACAACTTTGGCAATTAACTGACAATACCGAAAATCAAGAAACTGTGATTGAGTTTCGATTCAGAACAGATAAAATTGATATGAGCCATGCAGGAGTATATCGTGCAGATCTTGATCAAATTCAAAAAGTATTAGATAATCGTAAGAAACAAGGTTTAGAAGTAACCAAGTTTTCTAATACCCATATTGTCGGTAATGTAAACATTACGGATGATAGTAAATTTATGATGACTTCAATCCCATATAGCGATGGATGGAAGGTCAAAGTAGATGGGAAATTTGTCCAAACTGAAAAATCTTGGAATGCCTTCTTATCCTTCCCGATCACAAAAGGGAAGCATAAGATTGAGTTCGTCTTTAAGAAAAAAGGAATTATCCTTGGTAGCTTATTATCAATCGTTTCAATTACTTCCTTAGTGATTATCATGAAACGTTCGAAAGAAACTGTCTAAGCTTGCAGGTCTACTATCTTTTAAAAAAGTTGAGATTTATTGGCACTGCACCCTTATAATGAGACACAAGAAAAACACATTTATGAGGCCAGTTTTCTGTAATCTACAGGAGACTGGTCATTTAATCTCTGTTGAATTCTAGT
>NZ_CAJPOU010000085.1 GCF_905372335.1 Streptococcus sp. A12 | reverse complement strand
GGACTTTTTTCTACAACAAAATAGGCTCCATAATATCCATAGGGGATTTACCCACTATAAATATTATAGAGCCACTCTTTTTTCATGGTTTTCTGTAAGCAGTTTCCTTGACTTTTCCTTGTATTTGCGTTACTATATGTCCATATAAGATATGGGAGTCTGTGTACAGTCTGAGAGGAAGTGTTAAACTTCGACCGCACCTGATCTGGGTAATGCCAGCGTAGGGAACGATACTTAGCCGAATTCTGCACCTTTTCCATATATGGAAGGGGTTTTCTTTTTGTCAAAGGAAACCTGAGAAAAGGAGGTTTTTATGAAAGCAAGCATTGCCTTGCAAGTCTTGCCCTTATCACAGGGGATTGATCGAATTGCTATTATCGATCAGGTTATTGCTTATCTGCAAGCTCAGTCCGTGACTATGGTGGTGACACCCTTTGAAACGGTCTTGGAAGGGGAGTTGGATGAGCTCATGCGTATTCTTAAAGAAGCGCTAGAAGTGGCAGGGCAGGAGGCAGATAATGTCTTTGCCAATGTCAAAATAAATGTAGGAGAGATTTTAAGTATTGATGAGAAACTTGAAAAGTATACTGAGACGACACATTAGTCTATTGGGTTTTCTAGGAGTCTTGTCAATCTGGCAGTTAGCAGGAATATTCAAACTTTTACCCAAGTTTATCCTACCAACTCCCTTTGAAATTCTCCGGTCCTTTGTTCGTGACAGAGAATTTCTCTGGCACCATAGCTGGGCGACCTTGAGAGTGGCTTTACTCGGACTAGTCTTAGGAGTCTTGATTGCCTGTCTCATGGCTGTGCTCATGGATAGTCTCTCTTGGCTCAACGATCTTATCTATCCCATGATGGTAGTTATCCAGACCATTCCGACCATTGCCATAGCGCCTATCTTGGTCTTGTGGTTGGGTTATGGGATTTTACCCAAGATTGTCTTGATTATCCTGACAACAACCTTCCCGATCATCGTCAGTATTTTGGATGGATTTAGGCACTGTGACAAGGATATGCTGACCTTGTTTAGTCTGATGCGGGCAAATCCTTGGCAAATCCTGTGGCATTTTAAAATCCCGGTCAGTCTGCCTTACTTTTATGCAGGTCTGAGGGTCAGTGTCTCCTACGCCTTTATCACAACAGTGGTGTCCGAGTGGCTGGGAGGTTTTGAAGGTCTTGGTGTTTATATGATTCAGTCTAAAAAACTGTTTCAGTATGATACCATGTTTGCCATTATTATTCTGGTGTCGATTATCAGCCTTCTCGGTATGAAGTTGGTCGATATTAGTGAAAAATATGTGATTAAATGGAAACGTCCCTAAGATAGGATGTTTCAAAAAAAGAAAAGAGGAAATGAAAATGAAGAAAACATGGAAAGTGTTTTTAACGATTGTAACAGCTCTTGTAGCTGTCTTGCTTGTGGCTTGTGGGCAAGGAACTGCTTCTAAGGACAGCAAGGAGGCGGAACTCAAAAAGGTTGACTTTATCCTAGACTGGACGCCAAATACCAACCACACAGGTCTTTATGTGGCCAAGGAAAAAGGCTATTTCAAAGAAGCTGGAGTGGATGTTGATTTGAAATTGCCACCTGAAGAAAGTTCTTCTGACTTGGTTATCAATGGCAAGGCACCATTTGCTATCTATTTCCAAGACTACATGGCTAAAAAATTGGAAAAAGGTGCAGGAATTACTGCCGTTGCCGCTATCGTTGAACATAATACATCAGGAATCATCTCACGTAAATCTGACAATGTCAGCAGTCCAAAAGACTTGGTTGGTAAGAAATACGGTACTTGGAATGACCCAACGGAACTAGCTATGTTGAAAACCTTGGTGGAATCTCAAGGTGGAGACTTTGAGAAGGTTGAAAAAGTACCAAACAACGACTCAAACTCGATTACACCGATTGCCAATGGCGTTTTTGACACTGCTTGGATTTACTACGGTTGGGATGGTATCCTTGCCAAATCTCAAGGCGTAGATGCTAACTTCATGTACTTAAAAGACTATGTCAAGGAATTTGATTACTACTCACCCGTTATCATCGCAAACAATGACTATCTCAAAGACAACAAGGAAGAAGCTCGTAAAGTCATCCAAGCTATTAAAAAAGGCTACCAATATGCTATGGAACACCCAGAAGAAGCTGCAGATATCCTCATCAAGAATGCACCTGAACTCAAGGAAAAACGTGACTTTGTCATTGAATCTCAAAAATACTTGTCAAAAGAATACGCAAGCGACAAGGAAAAATGGGGACAATTTGACGCTGACCGCTGGAATGCCTTCTACAAATGGGATAAAGAAAATGGGATCCTTAAAGAAGACTTGACTGATAAAGGATTTACCAACGAATTTGTAAAATAATGACAGAAATTAGACTAGAACACGTAAGCTATGCCTATGGCGAGGAGAGGATTTTAGAGGATATCAACTTGCAGGTCACTTCAGGTGAAGTAGTTTCTATCCTAGGGCCTAGTGGTGTAGGAAAGACTACCCTCTTTAACTTAATCGCTGGGATTTTAGAAGTCCAGTCTGGGCGAATTGTCCTTGATGGCGAGGAAAATCCCAAGGGGCGCGTGAGTTATATGTTGCAAAAGGATCTCCTCTTGGAGCACAAGACAGTCCTTGGCAATATCATTCTGCCCCTCTTGATTCAAAAGGTTGATAGGGCAGAAGCTACTGCTCGAGCGGATGAAATCCTTGCTACCTTCCAGTTGTCGGCAGTACGAGATAAGTATCCTCATGAACTCAGCGGAGGGATGCGTCAGCGTGTGGCCTTGCTCCGTACCTACCTTTTTGGACACAAGCTCTTTCTCTTGGACGAGGCCTTTAGTGCCTTGGATGAGATGACCAAGATGGAGCTTCATGCTTGGTATCTGGAGATTCATAAGCAGTTGCAACTGACGACCTTGATCATCACACATAGTATCGAGGAGGCTCTCAATCTCAGTGACCGCATCTACATCCTAAAAAATCGACCTGGACAGATTGTTTCTGAAATTAAACTAGATTGGTCTGAAGATGAGGACAAGGAAGTTCAAAAAATTTCCTATAAACGTCAAATCTTAGCGGAATTGGGATTAAATACTTAGATCCTTAGGACAATATTATATATTAAATCCAACTAAGAACCTTGCTTAGATTTAATTGTTTCAAAGCTTATGCGGACATGGCATTAGCTGATTTATCCATCTATCTCATACGTTAATATAAAAATTAGTACATTATAGTTGACATAATGTTATAGACATGTATAATATAAATGAACCATTATGTACAATAAGGAGGAAAAAGTGGTGAAAAAGAGAACTAGCAAACTCTTTCATGGCCTGATGGCCTTGCTACTAGTAGTGTCAGTTTTTCTACCTGCACTTAAAGTTAGCACTGTTGTTCAAGCGGAGGAACTAGCAGCAAGCAGTTATACTATGAAAACTGTTTCAAAAATCAACAATAACAAACTTGTTGATGGCGCTAAGTACGGGGAAGGTAAATTCTATCTTCAACCAACTTATAGTTTCCCCAACGAAGTAACCCTCAAAGATGGGGATTACATGGTTTATCATGTTCCAAATGAATTTAAGATTGAAAAAGATTCTGTTACGGAATTGAAAGCACCAGATGGACAAACAACTATTGCTGAATTGACTACTAGCAAAGCAGACAATACAGCGACTGTCAAAGTGACAAATGCTGCTTACTTTGCTAATTTGTCAGAGAACAAGGAGATTACTGCCCTATTTACAGTCGTTTGGGCAGATAGTGTTAAACTAAACACTCCTTATCAAATTAATATCCCAGGTGACCAAGTTTACACTTTGACTCGTATCGTCCCAGATGATGACCCAACTGGATTTACCAAATGGGGAGTTCAAGACTCAGACGATCCTAACTATGTAAACTGGCGTATCCGTGTTAACCGCTATGCAAAATCTTACACAGGGGTTAAACTCGAAGATACGATTCCAGAAGGACAAGTTCTTGCAAGTGAAATTACTGGTTACTACTTTACTGAGTGGAACAAAGCTGAAGCTCGTCCAAGACTAGAAGCTGCCCATGTCAACGTTGTTGATGGAAATCACTTTACCATCACTCCAAACGGTGATGGTACAATGGACGGACAAGGTCTCTATATCCTATATAGAACTCGTCTAACTGCTCCAGTTGACAATGCAACTAAAAAAGCATTCAACGATGTAAAAGCGACAACCGATCAAGAAACATTTGATGTTCATGGATTTGCTCCTTTGACAACTACAGAAGGTATCGGTTCAGGTGCGAAGTCTGATGAGGTTGAATTCCAAGTTAAGAAAAAACTTGAAGGAAAAACTCTTGAGGCAGATGCATTTACTTTCCAATTGATTGCTCCAGATGGTTCTGTAACTGAAGCTAAAAACGATGCTGAAGGAAAAGTTAAATTCCCAGCAGTTAAATTCTCTAATGAAGGTACATTCAAATACCAAATTAAAGAAGTAAATGACAACAAACCTGGCTATACATACGATGATTCAGTACTTGAAGCAGAAGTTACTGTAGCAAACGTGTATGGTCAAAAGATTGCCAGCGTTAAATATAAAGATTCTAAGAAAGAATTTACAAACACATA
>NZ_CAJPOU010000084.1 GCF_905372335.1 Streptococcus sp. A12 | reverse complement strand
CAAGCCCTAGATTCAAAGGGCTCTAGAAAAGGGCACCCGGACCTAGATTGCTTTTACATTTCTAGGCGACCGTTAAAAATGTCCACTGGACATTCCTCGCTTTCGAATTTCTGGGCTCGGGTTAAAAAGATCCGCAGGATCTTCCTCGCTTTTGAATTTCTGGGCTCGGGTTAAAAAGATCCGCAGGATCTTTTTAATCCTCTATAAAGTCACGTAATGGTTTGCTTCTGCTTGGGTGGCGGAGTTTGCGGAGGGCTTTGGCTTCGATCTGACGGATCCGTTCACGGGTTACATTGAAGACTTTCCCCACATCTTCCAAGGTCCGCATTTTTCCATCATCCAAACCAAAACGTAAACGAAGCACGTTTTCTTCCCGGTCGGTAAGGGTATCGAGTACTTCATCCAATTGTTCGCGGAGAACCACACGAGTGGTGTAGTCTACTGGATTTTCAATCACTTCGTCTTCGATGAAATCTCCTAAATGGCTATCGTCTTCTTCCCCGATTGGCGTTTCCAAAGAAACAGGCTCTTGGGCAATTTTCAAGATTTCACGCACCTTGTCTGGCGTCATATCCATGCGTTCAGCGATTTGTTCTGGTGTTGGATCTTGTCCCAATTCTTGCAAAAGATTACGTTGTTCACGAACCAACTTGTTAATAGTTTCCACCATGTGGACAGGGATCCGAATGGTACGGGCTTGGTCTGCAATGGCACGCGTGATAGCCTGACGAATCCACCAAGTCGCATAAGTAGAGAACTTGAATCCTTTGGTATAGTCAAACTTATCAACGGCCTTCATCAAGCCCATATTTCCTTCTTGGATCAAATCCAAGAATTGCATCCCACGACCAACATAGCGCTTCGCAATAGAAACAACCAAACGAAGGTTGGCTTCTGCCAGACGTTGCTTGGCTTCCAAATCACCTTGTTCCACCAAGATAGCCAATTCTTGTTCTTCCTCATTGGTCAAAAGAGGAACGACCCCAATTTCTTTCAAGTACATCCGTACTGGGTCATTGACCTTGGCAGAGTTGCTTCCAAGTAATTCTTCATCCGTCAACTCTGGTTCTTCCTCTTCATTGTTCAAGACACGCGCACTTGGATTTCCTTCCTTATCTGTGATGGAAATTCCAGCATCTTGAATCCGTTGCAACAAATCATCAATTCCATCGGCATCCAAGGTGAAAGGAATGACCAATTGATCATTGATTTCATCATCTGTTGCAGTACCACTTTTCTTATGACTACGAATAAACTCTGCAATTTGGACATCTAAAGTTGTGATATCTTTTTGTTCTTTCGCCATTCCTACTCCATTCTTCTTTTTTGAGCGATTAAGCGCTCGAGTTCCAATAAAGCCTGATCCGCATCTCCACTGTGAGAGGCTTCTCGGACTTTCTTTCCTATTTGTTGACTTTCTTTACGGAGAAGCTCCCGATTTCTCGTTTCTTCCACTTCTTCCAACTCATTCTCCGCTATTTCATCCGGTAAATTTTCTTCTAGCATCAGATACCAGGCCCGTTGCACTTCCTCTGTCTGCTCTGACAAATCCTGCGATGTCACTTCTCCATTTTGACAAAGAAGTTGGTACAAGGTTTGCAAGGGAGGGGTATCAAATGAAAAATCTGTCCGAAGACGATATTCATTCAAAACATAAGGAAAAGCGTTCATCCGATGAAGGAGATGATTCTCAGCCCGAACCAGGCGAGGCAGTTGCTTTTGGACAACAGTTGGACTAGCAACTGGAGCCTGTGTCTGAATTTGACCTTGCTCCTGACGCTGGCTACGCATCTGAAGGCGACTAGCATTAACCGTCTGTTCAACCTGCAAATAATCAAAGTCGACCAAAAGATCGGCTAATTTATAAATATAGGTATTCTGTGCCGTTACAGATGGCGTCTGAGCAATTAAGGGAGCCATTTTTTCGACAAATTCAATCTGCGCCTGCAAATTTTCAATATTGTCTGGCTTCCAATAATCCATGAGAAACTCTACGCGACTGAGACGTGTTTTTTCCAATAAGTCCGCCAAAGCCTGAGGAGAATTCTTATTGAGATACTCGTCTGGGTCCATCTGATCAGGAATCTGGACGACCTCTACCTCCTGTTTTTCCAGGATCTCCAAAGCCTTTGCTGTCGCTAGCCTTCCCGCCTTATCCCCATCATAGGCCAAGATAACCTTTTTGGTAAATTTGCTCAGATGGGCCACATGTTCCAGAGTGAGGGCTGTCCCCATGGAAGCAACAGCATTCTCAATCCCAGCTCGGTAGGCTGCAATGACATCCATGAATCCTTCCATCAGATAAAGCTCATGCTTTTTCTTAGCGACCTGCTTGGCCTTGTCCAAATGGTAGAGCTCATAACTCTTGTTAAAAAGGAGCGTACTGCGACTGTTCTTGTATTTCCCCTGAGGCTTTGCTCCCTCAGTTGGGTCACGCCAGATTCGACCAGAAAAGGCAATGACTCGCCCAGTATCATCCGACAAGGGAAACATGATGCGATCTTGAAACGCATCATACATGGTCCCCCTATCACTAATATGAAATAAACCTGAGTCGGCCAGAATATTTTCTGAAAACTTCCCTGAAACACTCTGAAGCAGATAATTTCCTTCTGCTGGTGCAAGCCCTATTTGAAAATGCCGAAGAACCTCATCATCAAGCCCTCGATCATACAAGTATTGTCGAGCCTCTTCACCCATCTTTGTCGTCATCAGGATGGCATGATAGAACTTGGCAGCCTCTTGATGGATCTCATAGAAGGGCTGTTTCCCATCTGCTTGTTGAAGCCAAGACTGACTTGGAGGAAGAGTCTGGACACGAATGCCCACCTGATCTCCGACAATTTGAACAGCTTCCATGAAGGAGACACCACGATAGTCTTCGATAAACTTAAAAACATCGCCTGAACGGCCACAACCAAAACAATGATAGAATTGTTTATCCTCGACCACATTGAAAGAAGGCGTCTTTTCACCATGAAAAGGGCAGAGACCTAAAAAGTTTCGTCCTGCCTTTGTCAATTGAACGACTTCTCCGATTACATCTACAATATTCACACTGTTTTTAATTTCTGAAATCAGTTGTTTGTCAACCATAAACAGTGCCTCCATTTTACCATAGAATATCATTAACTATTTTAAACTAATTTTTGTCAATTGTAAATCATCCGCATTGATTTTCACCTGATTTTTCCGCATTTTTCCTGAGTTTTGAAAGCCTCCATTTTTCTTAAATCAACTTTTTAAAAAAATTTGAGCATATTTATTGAATACGAAAAAAATTTCAGTTATACTATGCTCTGTAAAAATTTATTATGAAAGGACATATTTAGGATATGTTGAAAGAATTGAAAAATTTCCTCCTTCGTGGAAACGTTGTTGACCTTGCTGTTGCAGTTATCATCGGAGCTGCATTTGGAGCTATCGTTACATCATTTGTAAACGACATCATCACTCCACTTATTTTGAACCCAGCTTTGAAAGCTGCTGGTGTTGAAAAAATCGCTGAATTGACATGGAACGGTGTTGCTTACGGTAGCTTCTTGAGCGCTGTTATCAACTTCCTTGTTATCGGTACTGTTCTTTTCTTCGTAGTGAAAGCTGCTGAGAAAGCTCAAAACCTTGGTAAAAAAGAAGAAGCTGTTGAAGAAGAAGTTGCTGCTCCTACTCAAGAAGAGTTGCTTGCTGAAATCCGCGACTTGCTTGCTAACAAATAATCAGATAAAAAGATCCGATCTTCTAGCTAGAAGGTCGGCTTTTTTTGTCTTCAATTTTTCTAGAGAAACAAAAAACAGACCGAAGTCTGTTCTTGTATTCAATTAGAATTTTTTACGTTTACGAGCTGCTTCTGATTTACGTTTACGTTTTACAGAAGGTTTTTCATAGAATTCACGTTTGCGTGTTTCTTGAAGAGTACCAGCTTTAGTAACCGCGCGTTTGAAACGACGAAGAGCATCGTCAAGAGATTCATTCTTACGTACTACTGTTTTTGACATGTTTTTCACTCCCTTCAAGTTCAAGATCTACTCTATTCTACACGGAATTCTAAAGATTGTCAAGAAAAAGTTAAAGGAATTCATCCCTTGTTACGATCGAAACCTTTGTTTAATCTGTTTGAGGATTCATTCTTTTCTGAAATCCTTTCATCTATAACGCTCATAAAGCTTTGAGACTACTTGTTCGAATGCTTCTAATACCTCCTAATAATTCGTTGGGAGATTGCTAATTCTACTTAGATCATTTGAATCAAAATGATAAACCAGATGACGCAAAATTTGATTTTCAATCCAACGCAAATCCCTTAGTTGCTCGATACTGACTGATTCCATCTTTTCTAGATAGTTACAAAAATCAACGAGTGCGTCCACACGAAAATCCTTCTCCTCATGCAAATAATATAAAAAACTAAAATGATCAGCTCTTCTATTATCTTCCATAAGATTCTTTTCTTTCATTCCTACTCCTTTTATAAAAACGATTTACTCTGCAAAAGATAAAAACACTTTCCGTAGTGTCTACGAAAAGTGTTCTTGTCTTACTTATAAAGGTAGCTAAAGAGAGCAATGGCAACGATAGCAGCCAAGATTGGTGCTACAACTGGTACCCAAGCGTACCACCATTTTGAATCTCCCTTGTGTTCTCCTAGGACAGATTTTGGAAGGAAGGCGTGAAGCAAACGTGGACCAAGGTCACGGGCAGGGTTCAAACCAGGTCCTGTAGGACCACCAAGTGATGTCACCAAAGCCATAA
>NZ_CAJPOU010000083.1 GCF_905372335.1 Streptococcus sp. A12 | reverse complement strand
ACGCAACTCAAACTAAAGTTCTTGACGTTGACGGTAAACAATTGGTTAAAGTTGTTTCATGGTATGACAACGAAATGTCTTACACTGCACAACTTGTTCGTACTCTTGAATACTTCGCAAAAATTGCTAAATAATTCATCTGTATGATGAGAGGAGGGTAACCTCCTCTTTTTTTGTACATTTTTTAGTTCCTCCTCACCTTATTATAGGATTTGCTAAAATGAATTGACAGACCTCTCTTTAAAGGGGTAAACTAAATCTGAGTGAAGATTTCCAATTGAGAAAAATGTAAGCGATTGCATGTGAATGAAGGAGGAGTGTTTTAGGAGATTGGAAATCAGTAAAATAAGATGGAGGTCAAGATGAAAGGTCATCAATTTGAAAAACAACAACGTTTTAGTATCCGAAAGTTTAGTGTGGGAGTTTGTTCTGCATTGATTGGATTGGCATTTTTAGGAACGGGGGCAGTCTCAGCAGATGAGACGCATACTACTAATGAACAACCCTTAGAAGCTTCCACAGCAAATACGGAAGATGTCAATCATTTGATTAGAGAAGCTGGCGTCTACACTGCAGATGCTACCTTACCAACGACAGAAACAGCAAAACCAGTTGAGGAGGCAACTCCAACTACGACAGAGGCTGGTCCTGCTAGCACAGAAGCTAGCCCGACGACGACAGATACTCCAGCCGTTTCAGCGACGGAACAACCAAAAGTAGCTGCAGAAAAAGTGGAAGATTTACCAACCAATGAAGAAAAACAATTAAGACCAAAAGAGGTCAAATTTGATACTTGGGATGATTTGTTGAAATGGGAACCTGGTAAACGAGTAGATGATGATTTGAACCGAGCAAGTGTTCCCCTTGCTAGCCGTTTTCAAGGGAAGCAAATCAACGAGCAAGCCAACCCAGAAGCAAAGATCCAAGCCCTTTCTAACATGAACTCAAAGGCTAAGGATCATGCTTCAGTCGGTGGGGAAGAGTTTAAGGCTTATGCTTTTGACTACTGGCAATATTTGGATTCTATGGTCTTTTGGGAAGGACTTGTCCCTTCAGCAGACGTGATTGATGCGGCCCACCGAAATGGGGTTCCCATCTACGGTACACTCTTTTACAACTGGTCTAGTAACATCAAGGATCAAGAGCGCTTTGCAGAAACCTTGAAAGAAGATAGTGAAGGCTCAAAAACCTTCCCGATTGCTCGGAAATTGGTTGATCTAGCCAAGTACTATGGTTTTGATGGCTACTTTATCAACCAAGAAACAACAGGGAACTTAGTAGAGCCTTTGGGGCCAAAATTAAGAGATTTCCTTCTTTATACCAAGGAATATGCGAAGAGCGTCAACTATCCGATCAAGTATTCTTGGTATGATGCCATGACTTATGAATATGGTCGCTACCATGAAAATGCTCTGGGTGAATACAACTACAATTTCATGCAGCCTGAAAATGGCGAAAATCCAGTTGATACCTTCTTTGCTAACTTTAACTGGGGCAAATCAGAAGTTGATTATTCGATTAGTACAGCCAAATGGATTAACCGCAATCCTTATGATGTTTTAGCGGGTCTCGAGCTCCAAAAAGGAGGTTCTTATAAGACCAATGTCGACTGGAATGCCATTTTAGATGAACATGGCAAATTACGCCTTTCTCTTGGTCTTTATGCACCTGATACCATTACGGGTCTAGGAAAGACGGGAGAAGGTTACCATACCCATGAAGATCTATTCTGGACTGGCTTTCAAGGGGATCCAACCAAAGGAAAACCAGCAGACCAATCTTGGTACGGGATGTCCAATCTGGTAGTGGACAAAACACCAATTACAAGTGCTGATTTCAATACGTCCTTCAATACTGGTCACGGAAAACACTGGTTTGTCGATGGCAAGATTTCTAAAGAAGGGGAGTGGAACTACCGTTCTGTTTCTGGCTACCTTCCAACATGGCGCTGGTGGGTAGAGCATAGTGAAGATAGCACTCCATTGAAAGGACGCTATGATTTTGATCAAGCCTACAATGGAGGGAACTCTCTAGCCTTTGAAGGAGATCTGAAAGCCAATAGCAGTCAAAATGTCATGCTTTATTCGACCAAGATCCCTGTGACAGAAACGACCAAGTTGAGCGTCTCTCATAAGGGTGGTGTCGGAGCTGCTGCTTGGGTAGCTGTTGCCACAAAAGAAGACTACTCCGAATATGTATGGAAGGAATTGACACCTAGCGCAGATTGGTCAACTCAAACCTTCGATTTGGGAGGCTTGGCGGGTAAGACCATTTATGCGATTAAATTATTCTTTGACCATGATACAGATGTCAAAGATTACAAGTTCAACCTCGGTCAATTGTCGATTACGTCGAACCAAGAAAAACCAGCTGCTCCTTCTGAAGTAACTGTGCAAGGCAAACGCCTACAAAATGCGCAAGAAGCAGAAGCGGTCCTCAATTTTAAAGGGGTTGCGGACGCAGATTATTATGAAGTCTATGAAAAAGATGGCGACAACTGGCGCCTCTTAACAGGGTCTTCTGCGACAACCGTCTATCTACCAAAAGTTAGCCGTTCAGCAAGTGCTGAAGGAAAGACGCAGGAACTCAAAGTTGTAGCAGTTGGAAAGAACGGCCAACGTTCAGATGCAGGAACTGTAGCCTTTGATTGGGGTATGACAGTGTCAGATACCAGTCTTCCAAAATCCCTAGCACCAAACGTGGTCATCGGAGCCAAAGTCATTGGTTCGAGCTTCCCAGATGCGGATGGTAGTGAAGGCATCGAGGGGATGTTAAATGGTACCATTACAAGTCTTTCAGATAAATGGTCTTCTGCTCAATTGAGTGGAACCGTCGATATTCGCTTGACACAACCACGGACCATTGTTCGTTGGGTGATGGACCATGCCGGTGCGGGTGGAGAATCTGTCGACGATGGCAAGATGAATACCCGTGACTTCGACCTTTACTACAAGGATGAAGTGGGTGAATGGAAGCTTGCTAAGGAAGTTCGTGGCAATAAAGCCCATGTGTCCGACATTACACTCGACCATCCAATCAAGGCTCAAGAATGGCGTCTCCATGTCATTACGGCAGATAACGGAACCCCATGGCAAGCCATCCGGATTTACAACTGGAAGATGTATGAAAGTCTGGATACGGAAACGGTCAACATCCCGATGAAACATGCTGCAGCGCAAAACTTAGGCAATCATTTTGTCCAAGTCGGCTTCAAAGATGTTCCGGCCAATGCCACACTGACTCTTTATGCTGATAAAGAAGCGACCAGTCCAATTGCGACCATGACAGCCGATCAAGCTGGAAATCTGATCTTTAAACCACTGGCTTTTGAATCAACCCCATCTCTTCTCTACTATCGTGCGCAAGAACCTGGCAAAGATATCAGTAATGTTCTAGCGATAGAAGTTCCAAAAAATGATAAAGAAATTGCGGGACTTCAATTTGAAGATGGTTTGACCAAGAAGGTTTACCGGGAAGGGGATGCTCTTTCCTTGAAAGGGGCGACTCTCCGTGTTCATTATAAAGATGGCCAAGCAGATCAACTGGTCAACCTCACCAACTCAGGTGTAGAGATTCATGGATTTGACAGTAGCAAGCTTGGAGAACAACACCTAGAAGTTTCTTACCTTGGTCAGAAATTGGATAAGACTCTCACTGTTTTTGTGGTCAGTGCAGAGGAAGCAGGTGAAAAAACAGTTGCTGGTCTAGAATTGACCGACAAACCAAAAGTAGAATATATCGTCGGAGAAGCATTGGAAAAAGAAGGCGGACGCTTTACAGTTGTCTTTGATGATGAAACAACGGAAACGCACGCCTTGACCGATGAAGGGGTTGAAGTAACTGGCTTTGATGCGAGCAAGGAAGGCCGTCAAACCATCACTATCCATTACAAAGGAGCTAGCACAAGCTTTGATGTCCTCGTTAATCCAAAACCAGCTCTCAACGATGAATACCTCAAGCAAAAATTGGCTGAAGCTGAAGCTGCAAAAGCCAAAGTAGACTTTACATTTGCCAGTCCTGAAGTCAAAGAAGCCTTGTTGGCTGGAATGGCTGCTTCTGAAAAAGTCTTGAAAGAACATGATACCAGCACACAAGATCAAGTCAATGAGCAGTTGAACCAATTGACCGCTCTCTTGAAAGCCTTGGATGGACAAGCTAATCTAGTCAAAGAGAAAGAAGCTCTTTCTGCTCTGACAGAGGAAGCGACCGCTCTATTAGCAAGTAAGCCAAATCACCCTTCTGGTGACGCTTTACAGGCACTGGTTGAGAAAAATAAAGAACTCCTAGACTCTTCAGAGCTCACTCCTGAAGCGCTTGCAACCGCAAAAACTGGTCTAGAAACCTTGATTGCGCTCCTGAAAGAAGATAAGCCAGCGGTCTTTGTAGACCCTGTGACTGGAGTCGAAGTTCAATTCTCTAACTTGGAGCCTACTGCTATTAAGGGACTAAAAGTCGCGAAAGTTGAAGCCAATCAGGCAGAAAAAGAAGAGCTGAAGGGACGAGGAGCGACTATCTTTGATATCGAAGGAGTCGATGCAAGTGGTCAGGATGTCGATACCCAGCATCCATCCCTTGTGAAAATCCCTGTGGATAAGGATAAAGAAGTGGAGCAAGTTCTCTTCTTCCCAGAAGGTCAAGCACCTCAATCCTTAGCCTTTGAGCGAGAAGGAGATACCGTTATCTTTACAGCTCCTCACTTTACCCACTATGCGATTGTCTATAAGTCAGCAAAAACGGAAGGACCAGATCAACCGATCCAACCAGA
>NZ_CAJPOU010000082.1 GCF_905372335.1 Streptococcus sp. A12 | reverse complement strand
AGACTCAGCTGATTAATATAAGACGCATCTCCTACTTGTTCCAAGACGGCAACTGCTTGACCTGAGATAACAAAACTTCCTGACATGAGTTTCTGATTCTCACCTTTAGGGATTTCATCTGCTTCACCTGTTAATTGAGACTCATCGACCATGATCGAGCCATCCAGAACCTTGGCATCCGCATAGATCTGATCCCCTGCTTGGAACAAGACGACATCCCCCTCTACCACCTGGTCGACAGGAAGATCCAGCCGTTCTCCTTCACGAATCACTCGAGCTTTCTCCACTTGAAGGAGGCGCATCTTATTCAAAATCCGCCGAGACCGCAATTCTTGAACAATCCCAATCAAGGAGTTAACGACCACAATGGGAACAAATAACATATTGTTCCAAGACCGTACTAGTATCAATAAGATAGCTAGAATACCAAAAACCAGGTTAAAATAGGTAAAGACATTTGAATAAATAATCTCTCTGGTCGACTTTTCAGCCGTGATGGTTACTCGATTTTGTTTGCCTTCTCTAATTCTGCTTTGGACTTGCTCATTCGCTAGCCCGCTATATCGCTTCTCTTCCATATTTTCTTCTTTCTTTTTTCTGTATCTAGTGTAGCAAAAAGAATGTCTTCTGGCTTGGGACTAGAGACCGAAGATTGTGTAGACCTATTCGTGAAGTTCAAGAGGCAAGCCATCTGGATCAAAGAAGAAAGCCATTTTGCGCCCATCAAAATCATCCACCCGTAGTTCTGTATGAGGGATTCCTAATTGGTCAAACTCTGCTAGACAGGCTTGAACATCTTCCACTTTAAAAGCTAGATGACGAAGGCCGGTATGCTCTGGATGAGGGAGAAAGGGTCTTTTTGGGGCAGCTGGTTTGATAAATATTTCCAAGGTCAGGTTTCCCTTTCGAATATTAAAGAGAATATCCTGCTTTTCTGGTCGATGGTGTTCGTCTAAAGGTTCAAAGCCTAACTTGTCTACATAAAATTCTCTGGTTTTGTCATAATCGTGGCCAATAATGGCAATGTGGTGAATGGTATCGAGATGCATCTGCTGTCCTTTTCTTTTTTATCGTAAACAAAACCTGCCCCTCGTACAGGCAGGTTTTTGCTATTGTCAAATATCTCATTCCTTCTTCATTTAAAGAAAGATTAATTGGTCTGTAAGACCTTTCTTGGCTTGGTTCCTTCAGCTGGTCCGATGACACCCGCTGCTTCCAAGTCTTCCATGAGGCGAGTGGCCCGGTTAAAACCAACCGATAAGCGACGCTGAATCATCGAAGCACTAGCTTTTTGAGTTTCAATCACGAGCGCCTTTGCCTCTTCAAAGAGAGGATCGCCTTCGTCTGAGCCACCCATACCTCCATCAAAGTCTGACTCGGATACTTCGCCTGGATCGAAGGCATCATCATAATCCGCTTCAGCTTGTTCTTTGACGAAGTTGACAATCCGCTCCACATCATCATCAGAGATAAAGGAGCCTTGCAGACGGATTGGATGATTTTCATCGATCGGTTTAAAGAGCATGTCTCCGCGACCGAGCAATTTCTCCGCTCCATTTTCATCCAAGATGGTCCGTGAGTCGGTCCCGGATGATACCGCAAAAGCGACACGAGAAGGCACATTGGCCTTGATCAAACCTGAGATAACGTCAACCGATGGCCGTTGGGTTGCCAGGATCATGTGGATCCCCGCTGCACGCGCCTTTTGTCCAAGGCGAATAATAGCATCTTCCACTTCTTTACTTGCGACCATCATCAAGTCTGCCAACTCATCGACAATGACCACGATCAATGGAAGGGGCACTTGCTTCATCTCAGACTGGGCATTGTACTCAGCCACCTTGGCATTAAAGCCAGCAATATTCCGAGCGCCAACATTTGAGAAGAGCTCATAGCGATTTTCCATCTCATCGACAACCTTTTGTAGGGCTCGACTAGCCTTGCGTGGATTGGTCACAACTGGGATCAACAGGTGAGGAATATCATTGTAGACAGAAAGCTCCACCATTTTTGGATCGACCATCATAAATTTGACTTCGTCCGGGCGGGCCTTCATCAAGATACTCGAAATTATCCCATTAACCGCTACTGATTTACCAGATCCAGTAGACCCCGCTACCAAGAGGTGGGGCATCCGAGCCAAATCAAATGTCCGAGCTGAACCATCTACAGCCTTCCCGAGAGGAATCTCAAGGAGTTTGGTAGGATCAGTTTTAGACTGCTCCCACAATTCACGGAAGGAAACCGTCGCAATCTCTGAGTTGGGCACTTCGATTCCGACCAGAGACTTCCCTGGAATCGGCGCTTCAATCCGCACATCCTTGGCTGCTAGGGCTAGGGCCAAATCATCTGCTAGGTTGGAGATGCGGTTGACCCGTACACCCACAGCTGGCTTGACTTCATACTTGGTAACAGAAGGACCGATTTCCGCCCGTTCCACTGTCGCCTTGATGTTAAAGCTTGCAAAGGTCTCTTCCAAAATGCGGATGTTCTGACGAACGATATTTTTCTCTTTGGATTGATTTTTCGGCTTGTCAGGTGCGAAGAGGTCAATGGTTGGAAGTTTGTATTGAAGGAGTTCCTTAGGCGTGAAGTCTACAGTGACTTCTTCATCCATATCCTCCTCTTCTGCGACTTCCTCCATCTCTTCTGGGTAGTCATCCGACCATTCTTCCGAATAGCCTTCCTCTTCATTTGGTAGATAAATTTGAGGGTAGTCCTCCTCTGCGGGCGCTTCTGCTTCGATCACAGGTTCCATGACCTCACCTGTCTCAAGATCTACAGGATAGCCTTCTGTACTCATGGGAGTAGCTTCTGCAAGTTGCTCGATACGGGCAGCCTCCACTGCTTCTGCTTGAAGGGCTTTCTTCTCTTCACGCTCGACAAAGCGCTCTTGGCGACGAATTTCTCGTTTTTCCATAAAGGAGTGAAAAGCTGCTACAGCCTGCACATACAAGTCATAAACCGAATAAGAACTCATCAAGAGAAGTCCTAACACAATTAAGAGTCCTCCAATGAAATAAGTCCCGATGTTTGAGAGCAAGAAGGCAATCGGCGTGTACAAGATAGCACCCAGTAAACCACCTCCTGCAAAAGAAGAGACGCGAAGGTGCACGAGGTCCCCTAAGATACGTGAGAAGGTTGGCCCGAAAGAAGAGCCTTCAAGTTTCAAGAGGGAGACAAAGTAAGCTTGATAGATAAGTAACAAGCCTGCAAAAAGACTTAAAAAGCCAGACAAGGTTCCCTCATGCTTCTCAATCCATTTGAAAAAGAAGAGGTAGACAATAACAGCCGTCATCGCTACGTAAGCCAGACTACCTACCAAGAGACGGATAAGGTTGTAGGTCACTAAGCCTAAGGCCCCTAATCGTAAAAAGGCGAAAATGAAGACGAGAGTTAAGACAATCGTCATGATCATTCGGCGAATTGCTTTTTTTCTTTCCATTTCTGCTTTAGACAGTCGTCTTGTCGACCGTGTTTTTTTTGATTGATTATTGTTTGCCATAACCTTTATTATACCACATTTCTAGACTAGTTCTCTAGTAAAATCCTTTTCTCTCATCTGCGACATAAACAACAAAAAACAGTACCTCACAGGTACTGTTACTTATAGATTTTTCTTTGGGTGGCGGTCGATGATGGCTTGATGCTCTTTCAACGCTTGTTTTCCTTTTTCCGTCAACTGATAGCCCCGAACTGTGAACTCTTGTGCCAACTCTTCTTCGGTAAAGTGATTCGCTAAAGCTTGGTTCAAATCGGCTGCTTTCATTTTGGACAAGCCCGCGACTCCCTTCTTTTTAAGAATGGCTTTTTTCATGGTCGCATTGATATGGTCCAGCGAATCAAAAGCGGATTCGATAACAGCATACCCCTTATCTACCAAAACCTTCAAATGTTCCGGCGCATGAATCCCATAAGTGTATTCGAAGTACTTAGGAAACCAAGTCTCCGTCGTAAATGTTCCAAAATGGATCCGCCACAAGAGAATGATATCCCCCGCAAGCAAGCCATCTTGGAGCAACTCCATGTTTCGTTTAGAAACAGGCTTTGGATCCAACAACCAAGCTTCCAAGTCTCTCTCAAGCGAAATATAAGGTTTCACCTCGTGATCTGCATAAAATTTTTCTAGTATATCTGAAATAGTTGTCATCTGTTTCTCCATTTTAATCCTATCTCTCTTTACCTATTTATACCTTCATTTGGAAAAATTCTGTTTTGATTGGAGGATTTATAGATAATTCCCCTCATCCTTCAAGTATTGTTGCGCCTTTCGAACGATATAGAGCGACTCATCTTCTGAAACCAACTTGCGAAAGAGCTCTTCCGCTCTAGACTTATCGCCTTTAAGAGTAGCATTCAAGGCTTGGTAGTAGATCATTTCCAACTGCTGGTACTTGAAGTCATTGCTTAAACCTTCAAAATAATCATTGCTTTGGTGGGCAATGGTTAAATCATAAAGGGCAAGACAGACCTTTTTAGTTTTCTCAGCTAGTGTAGGGTCTGTAATGGTCAATTCATTTAATCGAGCCTCCAGCTCTTCCCTGGATAAATCAGGATCTGTCAGGACGATCGAACGAATAAGATAACTCTCAAAAAAGTTCTTATATTTCTGTGGTAGTTCCTTCTGGCTGAGTGCTTCTCTAGCTTCCTTTATGACAATATCAAAATCTCCCATCATAAAAGAATAGGCAACCGATGTCAGCTTCATATCGATCTGTAAAATGGGCTTTTTCACATTCTTGTTCAACTGAAGGTATTGCTGCCAAAAAGCTAAATCTAAGTCTACATG
>NZ_CAJPOU010000081.1 GCF_905372335.1 Streptococcus sp. A12 | reverse complement strand
CCGGAATAATGGGATTTTTCAAGTCTAATCCTGGTAAGGATACAGCTAATCGATTACTTGTCATACTTTCCTCCCTACATCACAATCGTACCAGTTTCAAAGACTGGACCGTCTTCACACACGCGCTTATTGGCTGCTTGGCTCTCATTTTCTAAATGCACCACACAGGCATAGCAAGCCCCCATCCCACAGGCCATACGCGATTCCATGGAAATATAGGCGCGGGGATGGTCATGGAATTTGGTATTGACATATTTGAGCATGCCAGGTGCTCCACAAGAATAGATAGCATCAAACTCCTGGTCCATCTGATCAATGACCGTAGAAACATAGCCCTTGGTACCATAAGAACCATCGTCTGTTGTAATGGTTACTTGGCCGTACTGCTTCAATTCTTCTTCGAGGATAACCGCTTCTTTATTGGCAAATCCAAGAACAGAATGGACTTCTACTCCCTGCTCATGTAGCTGTTTAGCCACTTGGACCAAAGGAGGAACACCAATCCCGCCACCAATGATCAAGGCACGCGCCCCTTGACCAAGACCTTTTAGGTCAAAGCCGTTTCCTTGAGGGCCCATGACACTGAGGAAGCTACCGACAGGCAGCTGAGAAAAGATGGCTGTCCCTCCCCCTTCTACCCGATAGATGAGGCGACAGGTCTGGCTGTCTGGATCTATCTCAGAGATAGAAATAGGACGACGGAGGAGCTTAGAGTCATCCGGTACTCGGATATGGAGAAACTGCCCCGGCAACATCTGCTCCACCATTTCCCCCTTCAAGACCATTGAAAAAATCCGTGACGCAATCTCTTCTTGAGCGATTAACTCCATGTCTTCCATCATGATTTTTCCAAACCGTTTTTTACAGCTGTCACTGACCATTGGTTTCCTCTTCTTTCTTCCAGCAAAAAAGACCTCGCAAAAGCAAGGTCCTACAAATGATCAGCTAGACTCGGTCCGCTGATCTTTTTTCTGTCTTTCCTTGCAGGCCTCTCTGGACCCCTTAAAGGTTAAATTTATCTCATTATATCGCGCTCCATGTCGCTTGTCAAGTAGAAGCCCGATGGCTCCGCTCATTTTCCATCTGTCTCAGGAGAAAACCCTTCTGGTACCGGTGGGATATACTGTAAAGCGATGCGATTTTCAGGCTTGCGATCGACCAAGTAGAGAACCAACAAGAAGATCCATTCCAGGGGCTTCATCAGATAGTAAATGACATCCATGGCCCATTTCTTCTTGATATGTTTGGCAAAGGGGTAGCCATAGCGATTATAATTACGACGTAGGAAACGATGGAAACGTGGCGTCTTTTCTTCTAAGACCTGCTCAAAGGCATTGGCAATACAGAGCTGGCGATTCACCACAACAGGATGACCGTGCCGGACTCCCATCCGTTGAGGCTTGACAACTTTTTCATGGCCACCAGCCGCAACTGTACAGAGATAGTGCTCATCCATGATGAGATTCTGTGGAGGGATCTTTTCTGAGAAGGTCCAATCAGCCGTATTGGTCCAGGCCTTGACCAAGCTATCAGCACGCTGACCAAAGAGCATGAGGAGCATGACCAATACCGCTAACAAGGGGAGGACAAAGACGACTGCCAACCAAGGCCAGTGTTTAGATTGGTGGAGGATTAGGTGAAAGCGCTGGAGAATTGGATTGTCATAGGCCCTAATGGGATCAGACTCACCCTCCCACTCCTTCATCCTAGTTCTCAGGAGGCTAATAGAATAAACCAATAAGAAAACCGTGTGACAACCGATGACTTGCAACTGGATGTCAAACACCCCTAACAATACCAATCCCATCAATATCCCACTAATACAAAAGATATTTAAAAGTGGAGATAAGGAATTGGCATCTCGGTAAGAATAGATGACCAGAGCTAGGAAGGAAATCAGTGCCAAAGTAAGAATCGTCGGGAGAGCCTCCGACCAAATCATGGTATGCTTCTGCTCATTGATGAGCTGATGAGTCCAATCATAATCTGTCAAATCCTTTACCAGATAGATGACGAAGGATTCTAGGATACAGCCAAAGACTCCTATCCAAAGGATCACAAAGTACTTGCGATTGTTGACCCTTCGTTTAATTTTCTCCTCTTCTCTCTCATCATAGACACCGACCAGTTCCTTATCCAAGGTCTGGGCCTGTATCGTAGACCAGCGAGATATAGCATACAGAATCACAAAGATATTGGGAACAAAATAACTAACCCCTAGAGCATGAACAAGAATTGTAGCACTGTATATTGCGACTCCAAAAATAGCATTCCAGAAACCTAAAGATTGGATATTTCCTGGTAAGCTCCCTAGAATTAGAAAGACGTACAAACCAAGAAAGATCAGTAAATTGGTCATAAAGTTTATCTTTACTAAACTGGCTAAAAATTTAGTCTCCAGTTCCTGATTCCATTTTTTGTACCAGAAAACGATTTTCTTCATTACATCTCCTCCATCATTTCCCTCATTTTATCAAGCTACAATCA
The DNA here is from genome assembly GCF_905372335.1 of Streptococcus sp. A12. Taxonomy (GTDB): domain Bacteria; phylum Bacillota; class Bacilli; order Lactobacillales; family Streptococcaceae; genus Streptococcus. Next base: position 2,378 of record NZ_CAJPOU010000081.1, on the reverse strand, counting down.
ATCCTTCAATTCTAAACCTGTTTTATAGGGAAAAATCCTTCTAGAGACTGATACTAGCTGGGATTTTCTGTCAAAAGTATGTTAAAATATAAGCATGAGAATCCAACAATTACATTACATTATCAAAATCGTCGAAACAGGCTCTATGAATGAGGCGTCAAAGCAACTCTTCATCACCCAGCCAAGTTTGTCCAATGCTGTGCGGGACTTGGAAAAAGAAATGGGTATTGATATCTTCATCCGTAATCCCAAGGGTATCACTCTGACTAAGGATGGGATGGAGTTCCTTTCTTATGCACGACAAGTCGTGGAGCAGACCCAACTCTTAGAAGAACGCTATAAAAACCCAGTAGCCAATCGGGAGCTCTTTAGCGTATCCTCCCAGCACTATGCCTTCGTAGTCGAAGCCTTCGTCTCTCTCCTCAAGAAAAGCGACATGGAGAAATATGAACTCTTCCTACGGGAGACCAGAACCTGGGAAATCATCGATGACGTCAAGAACTTCCGTAGTGAGATCGGTGTCCTCTTCCTCAATGGGTACAACCGGGATGTCCTCTCCAAAATGTTGGATGATAGCCACCTCAAGGCGACCCATCTCTTCACTGCCCAACCTCATATCTTCGTCAGCAAAACTAACCCTCTAGCTAACAAAGAGGTGGTGAAATTAGAAGATTTAGAAGACTTTCCTTATCTCAGCTATGACCAAGGGACCCACAACTCCTTCTACTTTTCTGAAGAGATCCTCTCCCAAGAGCATCACAAGAAATCTATCGTAGTCAGCGACCGTGCTACCCTCTTCAATCTCTTAATTGGTCTAGATGGCTACACCATTGCGACCGGTATCCTTAATAGCAACCTCAATGGAGACAATATCGTTTCCATCCCGCTAGATATCGATGACCCAATCGAGCTGGTCTACATCCAACACGAAAAAGCTAGCCTCTCTAAGATGGGTGAAAAATTTATCGAATACTTACTTGAGGAAGTCCAATTTGATAAATAGGAACTAACTAGCTACACAAGCACAATAAAAACACCTGAAAGAAGTAAACCTCTACTTCCTTCAGGTGTTCTTTTATTGTCTTAATTTCGAAAATACTTGGCCAATCTTCCTTTCGATGACCAGGTCTGCTTGCTTGTCCTGTGGGATACTGGTCTTATTGATGACGACCAGCTTCTCCCCTTGGAAATACTGGATCAGGCTGGCTGCTGGGTAGACGACGAGGGAGGTACCACCGATAATCAGTAGATCAGCCTCTTGGATGGCTTTGGCTGCTTGGCTAAAGACGTCCATATCTAGAGGTTCCTCGTAGAGGGTCACATACGGTTTAACCACCTTACCACAATCGAGACAGTGTGGAACAGTCCCTTCCAAAGCTAGAAAAGCCTCTAAATCATAAAAGCGCTGGCAGCCCGTACAGTAATTACAGTCGGCACTACCATGGAGTTTCAAGACTTTTTTAGACCCCGCCATCTCGTGGAGACTGTCAATATTTTGCGTCACAACTGCCTTGAGCTTACCAGTTTCTTCCAGCCAAGCCAGATAGTGATGGGCTGCATTGGGCTTGGCATCTGGATAGAGCAGGTACTTCTTGTAAAAGTCGAAAAAGTCCTCTGGATAACGCTCAAACATGGTATGAGAGACCAGTTGCTCAGCCGTAAAATGCCGACCCAAGGTGACACTATAGACCCCATCTGAGCTCCTGAAATCTGGAATATTGGACTCTGTTGAGACGCCTGCCCCACCGAAAAAGACAATCCGTTGACTCTGATCAATGATGTCTTGCAATTCTTTCAATTTATCCATGTCTTCCTCCTTACAAAAGAGCCTCGATACTAGCATTGGCCTGGTCGAAGTAAAAAGGTTCTCGCTGGTAAACAATCCCCGTCTCCTGAGCCAAGCTGACCAAGAGCTCCATAAAATGCTGGGAAGAGAAACCAGTCGTCCGGTGGAGTTCTTCTTCATCAAAAGGTTTGATCAAGTGAGCTAGAGGATTGCGGACAGATTTCTCCAACTCCCGCAGTTGCTTGGCCGCATCCTTGGTGGAATCTGACAAGTCCAAGAGTAAGATCAACTCCGTTAAACTGGACGAATTGACCGCACTCTCACTATGGAATTGTTGCAAGGCTGGATTGTCAGATGATCGGATCTTGTCAAACTTCCAATGGTCATAGCTGGACTCTTTGGAGTTGTGAATGTAGTCCGAAATATCAGAAATCTGCAACTCAATCAAGCGCATAAAAATCCGATAAATAGCAGGACTCACCGCCCGAATGAAGTCGATGATCTGCTCATTGCGAAGCTTGGCCTCTAGGTCGTAAAGGTAGTTAGCCAACTGTTCCTCTTCTGGGTCCTCATGCCAAAAAAGCTGAAAACC
>NZ_CAJPOU010000080.1 GCF_905372335.1 Streptococcus sp. A12 | reverse complement strand
TTTTGACACTCACATTATAATGAATAATCGAAAATATCTTTTAAAGGGACAATAGCATTTCCCCCCATCATCCTTCAGAAATAAATTGTATAAAAAGTTATATACTTTTTTTGTGCAATAAAAGAAGCCTCAATCTTGAGACTTCTTAACTAAATCAAAGAATGATTCTTCTGAAAGGAAAGTGATGGATTGACCGTCTGATATTCGTCTAAGCGCTTCATCATGCTTTTTAGACCTTTTATCTAGATCAAAAAGATTCAACTGCTTGTGTCCTAAAACCAATATATCTGTCCTAGAAGATACGTAGTTTTGAACGACAGCTCCTTTACTTTCTAAAAATCGGATGGCTTCTTCTCGACTTAGAGGACGTAGACTTCCTGTGATAACAATGTTCTTCCCTGTTAAATCCATAGTTCAGCCTATTCTTCTTCGTCATCACTCTCAGCGCCAGTGATATGACGTCCCCCTTGCATACGCTGTCCTGCTTGTTGCATTTGTTGGTTCATGTAGTTCATTTGATTCATACTCTGTTGAAATTTTTGTTGAGAAGAATCAGGCTGTGCTGGTGGTGTCGATTCTGAAACTGGTGCATCTGCAGGTGGATTTGGATCTTGAATTGGGGACTCCATTCCTTCAGCTGAAGGAGTTGGATCTACAATAGGTGCATCCGTTGTTCCTGGATCAATTGGAGGCTCAGGAATATCAATCGGCCCAGGCTGATCAATTCCAGGAACCGCATCATTTTTCAGAGCGTTATAGGTCGCATTTTGAGCAGAGGCAGCCTTATCATCCAGCTTATCTAAAACATTGCCAACTGCCCCTTTCCCATTTTGCATGGCTTCAAATGCTTTCCATTCTGCCAAATCAACCATATTACTTACACCACCTTTGACCGCATTCATCAAGCCTTGGTCTTTTACAGAGTTCAAAGCACCTTGAATACCACCTCCAGTTCTTGCTAGGCTATTTCCTAGAATCTGACTTCCTTTAGACAAGGCATCTGGAGCTTTTTTTGCCATATCCATACCAAATTGACCAAGTGCCATACCACCATTAAAGAGACCGCCTGCTCCAGCCGCAAAAGCATTTCCCATCATCATAGCTCCGAGCAGTTGTTGAGCTGTTTCACTATGACCTGTTGAAACTCCAAGCCAGCGCTCGATCATGGCCACTCCTTGCATAGCTGCGAAGAATACTCCAACATAAACAAAGGCAGCTGCTAGGCACTGTTCCCACATGTTGAGTCCGTCAAAGAATCCGCCAGAAAGCTTCGATACAGCTGAGACAGAAAGGATTGGTAAATCTCTGAAAATCTCAAGCGTTACACGCATAATGATAACTTCAAAGATGATTCCTGCTAAGGCTCCGCCAATGGTTCTTAACAACTCTTTGTATTTCTTTGAGTTTGATAGAGAACTGTATCCAAGAATCGGAGAGATCATCGCTTCAATCACAATATCAAAAACTGATTTGACGAGCTTGATGATCATGCTGATCAATAGAACAATCAGGATAATGTACTGAAGAAACATCCCTATCCAGTTGACTTTATAGCGCATATAGACTGATTCAAAAGCACTCAATTGATTAATGACTCGGTGTTCTGTAATGGTTTCAACTCCAGTATCATTGGAATTTAATTTATGGAGGAACAAGCCTTTAATTCCTGGTATTTTATCATATTTTTCTATATCCTGTATCATTTTTGGATTTGTTGTTCCATAGTTTGCTCCAAAATCAATCTTGGTCGCAAAATCAGTCGTATCCCGTTGGTCAGGATTATCCGTGATATTATTGACAGGAGTTGATCCCTTCTGAACGGGCTTGATATAGCCATAATCATCCATTGGAAACAGCTCCGTAGAAAAATCCTTGTAGATCAAAACTTTTAAGTCTACCACATTATTTTTCATGGGCTGAAGAGCCAAGGAGGAAGTTGGCTGACTACCAGAAGGGGCTTCACTGGAGACTGTCTGGATAGACATGGCATCCTGTGCCACTGCTGTTGAGATAGTGGTCAAAGCTAGTGGCAATACGGCAGTTACAGCCGTTACCAAAAGGAAATTGATGATAACCCCCTTATACTTTACTGGCTTAGTAAAAACTCCTGCAACAGCCGACACGACCAAAATCAGGGTGAACAAGGACGTCCCCAACACCTGAAACCAGTAAAAGAACTGACCGATAATCGTCTTCTGGTCTCCCAGATAACCGAAGAGGCCAAAGAGCTTGAACATATTATTAAAAACATGTTCTAGGCTGGAAGTGATTTGATAAAGAGCCTTGGCAATCCCTCCTGGTAAATAGGTGAGAAATGCCATAAATGCAGGGGTCGGTTCTAAATAGTTATTCCAATAGGAATAGAACTCTGCCAACTTTTTTGCATTCTCGCCTGTGATATCACCGTTGAGATCTTTGACCTCATTCATCAAATCTGAAAAGGTTTGATAGTGCACTAAAGATACCTTCTTTCTTTCTAAGATACCCCTATCATATTCGATAATTGCAAAATCGTTTTTAAAGGGACAATGAAATTCTGACAACAAAAAAAGCCTCAAGTAATTGAGACTTTTGTAAGTTAATCTGCGGTTCCGTTGAAATCATAGAAAGCATTGTCTTCTTTGTAGCCACGACGGAGTTCAATGATTCGGATTTTTTTGCCACCCTCGGTCAAGACGACTTGATAATAAGAGCGAGCTTCTTCAGGTTTATCTATATCTTGATAATCAACAGCGATTGTAAAGTTATCCTTTCCTTTCAGCTGACTCTCTAAACTAACTAGGGTACCTCTGAAATCAGCTGGGATTGCCTTCACTTGTTCCTCTGAAAGAACACTATAATTGATACTTTCACCGTCGTTATTTGAGATAGTTCGTTTTTCTTTATCAAATTTCAAGGTAGTTCCTACTCCACCCTTAAAATCACTACTCTCATAACCATGTTCTGGTGAGAAGCCTGTATAGCTATCTTTTAGCACATTTTTAGCAATAGAATCAGGTGATTTTTGACCACATGCCCCTAGTAAAATCAAGGCTAACCCTACTAGAACAATTCTTAAAAAGTGCTTTGCTTTCATCATTTTTTCTCCTAATCATTATTTACCTCATTATAACAAACATCATTTTTTCTTGCAAGTGTTTATATAACTTGTTGTACATCTTTTTAGATAACTTCATCCGCAAAGAACTCATCTCCGTCATCATAATAATCATAGTCACCTTGAATAACACTAGCTACAGCTGCCTGGAATAGTTCATCTGTGGAAGTAAATGATTGGGTTTTCACCTTTTGTCCTTTACTGTGACGACCTGATAATTTAGGAGTTTCTCCATTGTTGCTGAGAAGAGACATAGTCAAACGTTGCCTCCAGTCGATAATGTTGTTAAAGGCTGTACCAGCATCAACTGCTATTTCCTGAAGCTCTAGCTCACGGTGTGCACTTTCGACTGGAATATCCGCAAGAGTCATTGAGGTATCAAACTCCTCTTGTAAGAACATGTACTTGTAAGGGAAGCTGTTCTTGTCATGTGCGAAGATTGGATCCGTTGTGACCTTACGTCCAACATTATCCCGTCCCTTGACCCCACGTAAGATAACCGCTTCTCCTTCCTGGAGCTTGGCCAATTGTGTTGGTGTCAACAACTCCTGTTTTGGATTCTCGACAGCTACATTTGGATTGGCTTCGTCCAGGATATTGCTAGAGCGCCGTCTTCTGGTGATGGTACGTGTACCCAACTCAGCACTAAATTTCTTATTGGTATCTGAAGATGTTGTTTTAACATAAACCTTCAATGAACAGTTATCCATAATGGTTTGAGCAACATTTTGGCCATACACATTGTACAGTTGCTCCAGATTTTGAATCCATAGGTAATAGAGAATGTTTTGCCCCAATCCGATAGAAATCTTCGTATCCATGTGAGGAATAGCTGGCATGTTTGTAAACTCATCCAAGATATGGAGAATGCGATTGATACATTTCCGACCATTTGTTAATGCAAGCTCATAATTGGCATTGTATAACTGATCTAAGAACAAAGAAACAATCCCATTGTACTCTGTGCGGTTTGGCGGTGTTACCAGGTAGATTACTTTCGGTTTATCTGAATATACCAGTTCAATATCCGACTCCTGAAGAAGATTTTGGGTGTCTTCTTGAGTCTTTAAGACGGTTATATCGATATGATCTAAAATCGGCTTCTTGGTATACTCATCTAGTTCTAAACTATCTCCATCTTTTCGATAGACTTTTTCAGCTGAGAACTGGAAGACTTGATTTCGAACAGGGGAATGGCCATTGTTCTTATGGTTGAAATCAATCGTTACCGTAAACTGATCTGGAAGTTTAGGCTCGATGGCATAAGTCAGATAGCCTTCCCCATCGACTAAAGCCGTCGCTTGCTTTACATAATCGACTTTCTTTTCTACTTTGCCCCACTTCTTCAATCCTGTAATCGTTACTTTAGCAGTTTTGTGCTTGAATTCATTTTTAAGCTGACTGTTGGTGCTTGATCTCAGCTTGACAGACAATCGACGTGGGAAACCAAAAGACTCTAAGTCAATAGAGTTTTTAGAAGTCAGTTTGGCCACGTTGTCTTGCAAGAACAGGTTGATACCTGTCATCATACTAGAGTAGACATTCCCTTTGGTTTCATCACCACCAAAGTCTGAAGCACGAAATTCGATATCCGCCATTTGTCTAAATTTTGAGAATTGTTTTTGATTGACTTGTCTCAAATTATCAAAATAAACTGTGATTTTTGACTTCTTCGATACTTGTTGTTCTCTGCTTGGATTCTCGACGATTTCACCAGCACCATCTACAAAAACTTCTTCAGACCCCATTGTCGCCAAGAATTTCGCAACGTTAGGGATCGTAATGGTATCCCAGGCATCGTCTTCACCATTTTGATAGGTTTCATTAGCTCGATCCATCAAAGCCATTGTCAGAGCATTAAACAGAGATATAGAAGACTTACGGAAGTATTCAGCATTTCCCTTCTCTCCACCTTTTTGTTTCGGATAAATGGATTCTGCGACTGC
>NZ_CAJPOU010000079.1 GCF_905372335.1 Streptococcus sp. A12 | reverse complement strand
CTGACAATCAGCTGGATAAAGACGCCATGCTTCGTTTCATCCAAGCTAGCCAAGGTTTTGAATTGACCATGCATATGGCATTTGATCAGATTCCTCTAGAAGATCAAGCGTCGACGATCGAGTGGATGAAGAAGGAGGGTGTGACCCGACTATTAACAAGAGCCGGCAGTCCAGAAACAGACTTAGAACAACGTTTAGCGCGCTACGAAGAGTATGCTAAGTTAGCGGATGGCCAGGTAGAAATCTTGGCAGGTGGCGGTGTCTCCTTGGAGAATCGTCAGCTTTTCCTTGACGTTCCAGGAGTGGATCAGGTCCATGGGACCCGAGTTGTCTTTTAATTCTATATGAGTTGAGGACCATTCTCAACTCATTTTTTGCTTCTTTTTGGTATACTGGAGAAGAAGGAGTAGATCAGTGTTTTTACCGGATTATTTTGAGAAATATAGTATAGATAAAGAAAAAGCCCTGGCTTATGGGTTTTCAGAGCAGGGAGAGTCCTATCACTATGAGCAACTAATCCTCGATGGAGACTTCAAGCTCTATGTGACTGTCCAAGGTAAGGAAGTGGATTTTTGGTTAGTGGATCAAGAAACAGGTGACGACTATATGCAGCTCCATATGGACCAGATGGTGGGTCAATATGTGGGGCAAGTTAGAGAAGCCTGTCAGCAGGCCTTAGAAGATATAAGAAAGTCTTGTTTTGCTGTCAAAGATTTTATGTATCCACAGACCAAGCGCTTGGTGGATTGGATCAGTCAGCAGTATGATCGTCCCCTCGAATATCTATGGGACCGCTCACCGGACTCGGGCGTCTTTCGTCATCAAAAGGATCTCAAATGGTTTGGCGTTCTTATGAAGATTGACTGGTCCAAGCTTGATGTGAAACAAGAAGGGAAGATTGAGGTCTTAAATCTTAAACTGGACCAGGTCAGCCAACTCTTAGAAGAGGCTCCTTTCTATCCGGCCTACCATATGAACAAGAAATACTGGATTAGCATTCCCTTGGATGATCGAGTAGAGGATAATCATCTTTTCGAGCTTGTGGCCAAGAGTTGGGCCTTGACCAAGAAGTAAGGGGTTAACCCAATTGATTTGTGAAAGTGAATAAAACATAAAAAAAGAATGTTGAGGGGTCAACATTCTTTTTTTTATTAGAGAATTTCCTGTCCTTATTGCTCTTTTGTCAATGAGAAGTGGAAGTCTCTGTAATTGCTATAGTCAAAATCTGTATTGATATCTGTTGTGAAGGCTATCGGAGTATAATGCCCTTCCTCAAGGATAAATCCTGGTTTGAAGCGGAAATTTGCTACTCCTAATCCAGTTATACCTGGAAGAAGAGCATCTGCGCCATCAAGACCTTCTGACTCCCAGTAATAGACATTACCAGATGCTTGAATAGCTCTTGCAGTATAGGTAGCTGTGCGGGTTGGTTCACTATCATTTTTAAAGCCAACGACAGTTGTAATATCACCATTGGCTTCAATAGTCATTTTGATGCTATCCGCCTGAGGGCTAGATCCTACCCAAGTGCCGACAAGATCTGCAGGAACAACTGCTTGATTAGTTGAAGATGTATCTTCTGCCTTGTTCGGTTCAGTTGAAGCTGATGGGTTACTTGCCTGACTTGAAGGAGTAGTATTTTCTTTTGCTTGAGAAGAAGAAACTGTAGCTTTTTTATTCAAGCTGGCTTTTGGTTTTTTCTCAACTTTCGAGCTAGAAGCTTTTTCGGATGAGGAAGTTGTTTTATCTTTTGAGCCACACCCTCCCAAAGCAAGTCCAAGTGATGCAGCCACAAGAGAGGCTGCAGTCCAACGAATCAAAGATCGTTTCATAATATCACCTCTTTATCTTTCTGACTTAGATTATACTCCTATTGTTACAGATGTCAAGTGATTCTTGTAATAAATGTAATGTTTTTGTAACATAGTTTTATATATAAAAATAACTCAAGAATAGAAGGATGGGATTGAATCATAGATAAGCGTTAATTTGGGGTAAAACCTCTTCCAATTTGTCCTGATTGATACGGGCAAAGGCATAGGGACAGCTTTTAATATAGGCAGAGTCGAAGAAGTGGAGAGGGAGACCGCTATGTTTCAGTCGAGCGACCGAAGGGACCTGTCTTAAATCTAGTAAAACACCTCCAATGACCGGCCATACGGGAACGGACAGGGAATGTTGCTGGAGTAGGGAAGCAGCTTGCTCTTTTTGGATGACTTGTTGTTGGTGAAGGAGCCCTTTATTTTTTGCAAACATGCCATTGTCAATATAGAGGCTCAAGGCCTTCTGCATGACCAAGTTACTTTCGTAGTCGAGTGTCCCCTTGAGTTTTAAGACAGGGGAAAGAAGCGCTTGGGGGAGGACCATAGAAGTGATGCGGAGGGCAGAAAATAGGCTGGTAGAAAAGGACTTGATGTAGATGACCCGGTCAGATGCATCCAGATAATGAAAGCTAGGAGAAAAATGTGGATCATAATCTCCCAAGTAATCGTCCTCAACAATATAGACATCATAGAGGTCTGCTAAGGCCAATATCTGTTCCTTCTCTTGTTTGCTATAACTATGTCCCAGCGGGTAATGGTAGCGTGGAATGGTATAGAAAAATTTGATCTTGCCACTTTTGAAAATAGCTTCCAATTGCTCAAAGTCAATTCCTTGAGGCAAGCGATTGATGCTTTGATAAGGTAAGTCTTGCTCCTGAATTAATTTATTGATGCGGTAATAGGTTGGTTGCTCTACAAGGATTTCTTCTTTTTGGTTTGGAAAGGCGACCTGGCTTAGGAGGTAGAGGGCTTGCTGGGTTCCTGAGGTGATAACGATTTGTTGCTCCTGGGTATAAATCGCATCTTCTCGCAGGAGAGAAGCAATAGACTGACGGAGATCAACTAGACCTTCCTGTTTTTCATAGTAGTTGAAGAGATAATTATCACGACCGACAAGGGTTTCGTTGATACAAGTCCGAAAGTCTTCAAAGGCCTGGAAGCGATCTTCCTTGAGTCGGAGAGGTAGGTCTGTGTGCTTTCCGGTCTCTTCCTCCAAGACATAATAGCCGCTTTGGGGTTTGGCATAGATGTAGTTCTTATAGCTAAGCTCGAGCAGGGCCCGTTGGACGGTGTCCTTACTGCAGGCATACTGACTGGCTAGTTGGCGAACGGAAGGCAGGCGGTCTCCAGTTTTTAGGATCCCCTGGTCAATCTGGTTTTTCAATGTTGTAAGAATCTTTTGGTATTTGGTTGTCATAACTGTCCCCATACAATTTTTCTTTATTGTAGTCAATATGGTGTAAAAAAGCAACTAAAAAGTGACTCCCTATAAGAGAGTCACTGTCTTACATGACATAAACAATCGCGATATATTGGAGAGCAGAAGCGGCTAAGATGAAGAGATGCCAAATCATGTGGAAATAAGGTTTCTTTTTGGCGTAAAATCCAGCTCCAACTGTGTAACATAGGCCACCCATCAGCATCAAGCCCCAGAAGGTTGGACTTGTCTGGCTGATGATCTGAGGGATAATGAAAATCACCAACCATCCCATAATCAAATAGAGGGCCAAGCTGAATTTTTCATTTACCTTCTTAGCAAAAATTTTGTAGAGTATCCCGAAGATAGTCGTCCCCCATTGAATCAGGATAATGGCATAGCCGAACCAGTTGTTCATGAGAGAAAGAACGACGGGTGTATAGCTACCTGCAATGGCAATATAAATCATGGAGTGATCGATAATGCGAAGGACATACTTTTGAGGTGAGTCATAGGCCATGGCATGGTAGATAGTCGATGAGAGAAACATGAGAAAGAGACTGATGACAAAAATTGAAGTCCCGACAGCTGCTAAAGTCCCATGTGTTTCGTAACTATAAATAGCAGAAGTTGGTAAGAGAAAGAGCATCAAAACAGCCCCGACTGCATGGGTGACGCTATTTGCGATTTCTTCCCCAAAGGATAATCGTTTACTTAATTTACTAGCATAATTCACTTTTATTTTTCCTCCTCAGAATGAACATGGATATAGGATAGGGTTTCTTGGTAGAGTAGCACGGTACGACAGGCAGATCCGATAATAGGTGCTAAAGGTTCTTTCTCTTCATGAAGAAAGTCCACAAAACTATTGTAGAGGTCTGCGGAATTGGCTTGACTCTGCAAGAGGTTCAAGGTAGCCGCGATCTCTTGTATCGAAAAAACCGTCTTTAAGGTCGTAATAGCAATGAGACGGGCAACCTGCTGTCGCTTGTATTTCTTTTTATCTGGTTTTGGCAGGTAGCCATGTTTAACGTAATTATTGACCATGGAGGCTGTCAAGCCCTTGTCTGTTTCTGAGATAAAAGGCGCACACACCTTATTGACATAGAGGAGGACCTGGTCCAAATAAAGGTCAATATCAGGAATTTCTTCCCACTTGGGATAACTGTAGTTGAATAAAATAGTTATTACCTCTTTGTTATCTAGTTTTAATAACTAGATGATAACATGATGGTAATTTTATGTCAAGCGAAAATGAAATATGGTACAATAATTCTATGAAACTATTAATTCCAACTGCAAAAGAAATGAATCTGGATACCCCAGAAAAAACGGGGCATCCTGTATCAAATGAGACACAAGCGGTCATCGATGCCTTAGCTACATTATCTCTAGAAGGCTTAGCTTCACTTTATAAGATTTCTGAAGACCGAGCAAGTGAAGAAGAGCAACGGATCCAAGCGCTCAAGTCTGAAACTGCTAAGACCTATCCTGCTGTGAAGCTCTTTGACGGCCTCATGTACCGGAATATCCGCCGTACGGACTGGACAGAAGCAGAAGCGGCTTATGTGCAAGACCATCTCTTGATCACCTCAGCTCTTTATGGGGTGATTCCAGCCCTTACTCCGATTGCTCCCCATCGTTTGGACTTTCTCATGAAGCTCAAGGTCCAGGGGAAATCCTTAAAGACATTTTGGAAGGCTGTCTATGATCAAGCTCTTAAGGGTGAAGACCTCATTATTTCTTTGCTTTCCAGTGAGTTTGAAACCGTCTTTTCTAAGGAGATTCAAGATCGGATGGTGACCTTTAAATTTCTAGAAGAGAAAAATGGTCAGCTGAAGGTGCATTCGACCATTTCTAAGAAAGCGCGGGGGGCTTTTGTGTCAGCCTTGCTGGAGAAGCAGATTACAAGGGTCGAAGACATGAAGCAGTTAAGCTTTAATGGTTTTGTTTACCAGGATGATTTATCGACTGACAAACAATTAGTCTTTGTGAAATATGAGTAAATAAAAGGTACTAGTCAGCAACTACTAGTACATCAGATTGGAGGCAAAGCACTCTTAAAAACTTTCCTTAGGTGAGTACGGACGTCAGCGAACTTCTTCAAAGTTCCATGACTAATT
>NZ_CAJPOU010000078.1 GCF_905372335.1 Streptococcus sp. A12 | reverse complement strand
GATATGAACGATACAGTATAGAGAAGGAGTGGCGTGAAACAGCAGGGACTCTCCTCTTTATCGGGATTTTCCTATCAGTCATCTTTCTATTAGCTACAGTACTCGTCATTTACTACAAACAGATTTCAGAGGGTCATGAGGATCGGGATAATTTTGTGGTCTTGCAACAAGTAGGATTGGACCAAAAGCAAACCGGCACCACCATTCGAAAACAAATTCTCACCGTCTTCTTCCTTCCATTATTCTTCTCCTTCCTGTACCTAGGAGTAGCCTACAAGATGATTGCAAAAATCGTTGCCATCCTAGGAGCGACCAATGCGGGACTGGTCCTTCAAACAACTCTTTCCATCTGCACTGTCTTTTTCATCTCTTATGTTCTCGTATTTCTTCTGACTTCTAGAAGTTATCGGAAGATTGTCGTGCGATAGCGATGGCTCTGTCAAGGATTGAAAAATGAGACAAGTTGCTGAACAAAAAACACCGAGGATTTGATCCTCGGTGTTTTGACGTCAACCATTATTTGACGTGTTTTGCAAGTTCTTCTTGCGCTTTTTTATTGGATTCTTCTTTTTCCTTCAACCAATTCTTATAAGCTTTTTCGTAGTCGTCAGTTGTGACTGTCTTGTCTTGAACTTTTTGGTATTTGAAGAAGGTTGGTTCACCTTTAATACCAATTGCAGAATTTGCTGCTGAGAATGGTGTTACCTTGGTGATAGATGGAACTCCACCCTTAGAGTAGATTGGAAGAACCATGGCATTTTCTGTCAACCAAGCTTGGGCAGCAGCGTATTTTTCATAACGTGCATTAGTATCCAATTTTTCATCATTGGCAGCATCGAGCAATGCTTGGTATTCGTTCAAACCAATTTTCTCGATGAGCGCTTGGTCTTTCTTAGGATCAAGTCCCATACCAGTCAAGGTTGAACCATCTGTTGGGTTTAAGATATCCAAGTAAGTAGATGGATCTTGGAAGTCAGGTCCCCAACCAGTGATATCCATATCAAAGTCTTTTTGTTCTGGTGATTGGGCAAAGTAAGTAGCGTTATCTGCATCGTCTGTTGACAATTTTTGTACATCGATCACGACATTGTCTTTACCAAGGGCTGCTTCAATTGAGTTCTTCATAGAGTCTGCTTGTTGGACAAGAGCATTAGAAGATTGGTCTACAACATAGTCGATATGGATTGGGAATTGAACACCTTGTGATTGCAATTCAGCCTTAGCTTTTTCTAGTTTTGCTTTGGCTTTATCCGCATTATGCAAGCTATCTTGAGCATCTGCGAAGTTAACACCGTTCCACTCATCTCCTGTTGCGGCAAGTTTTTCTTCAACGAGAGTACCGAAGTCTTTCCCGTCCGCTTGCACAAATGTCGGTGGAACTAGAAGGGTACGAAGAGTTTTTGATGCTCCGTCTTTCCCGTTAACTTGAGCGCTGTAGGAAGTTCTATCTAAAGCAAAGTTCAAAGCTTGACGGAAGTTTTTGTTTTGAAGAGCTGTCTTGGTGTTGTTCTTTTGCTCATCAGATGTCTTATTGGTATGGCCGTAATTTTGACGGTTGACGTTGAAGTAAGCGTAGTAAACAGTAGAATCTTGTGGTGAATAAACGATGTTATCCTTGAATTTCTTCTCAATCGTACTGTAGGTTGAGCTTGTTGGGAAGAGACGAGCAGTAGATAGGTTACCATCTGAGTAGTTACGAGCAAGATAGTCTTGGTCGGATCCATCGAAGTAAGTTAATTTAACGGTATCGATGTGGACGTTTTTCTTATCGTAGTATTCAGGGTTCTTTTCCAACTCGATCTGTGATTTTGAAGTGAAGGACTTCAAAATATAAGCTCCGTTATAGAGGATACCATTTGGTTTCACGATACCGAAATCTTTCCCTGCTGATTCCAAGAATTTTTCGTTGACTGGCATCATGGTCGAAGTGGTCAATTTAGAATTCCAGAAAGATTCTGGTTGGTTCAAAGTATATTGAAGAGTATGATCATCAACAGCTTTGACCCCAACAGTTGAGAAGTCTTTGGTTTTTCCGTTCACATAATCATCCAAGCCTTTGACTGAGTTTTGAACCAAGTAAAGGGCATCGGATTTTTTATCGGCTACATATTTCAGAGATGTCACGAAATCATTTGCAGTGACATCTGCATATTCGTTCCCTTCTGAGTCATACCATTTTGCATCTTTACGAAGTTTGTAAGTATAAGTCAATCCATCCTTAGAAACAGACCAATCTTCTGCTAGAGCAGGGACCAAGTTACCGTATTGGTCGTTTTCGAACAAACCGTCGACCAAGTTGGTTGTAATGTCGCTTGTAGTTGAACGATTTGAAGTCAAATAGTTCAAGGAATCAGGGTCTGTACCATACACGTAGTTGTAGGTTGTTCCCTTTGATGAGTTAGTAGATGATCCACAAGAAGCAAGGAACAGGGCTGAAGCAACCGTGACACCTGCAAGGAAAGCTAGTTTAGATTTTTTCATCACTTATCTCCTTTAATAAAGATTTTGTATTATTATACACCTTTTTTTATAAAAAGCAAATTTTATTTGAAAATAATTGTATATTTAGTCATAATGTTCATTTTTATCGAGTTTCATGCAGTATTTTTAACTATTATGCTTTACAAACTAGCTAAGGAGGAGTATACTAATAATGAAAGGACTAATATGTAAAACAAACTAGCCAAAAAGAGGCGGTATAGAAGGGGGAGCAGGATGAAAGAGTCGCAATTGCTCAAGGGTGTCCTGGAAGGTTGTGTTTTAGAAATTATTTCAAAAAAATCTATTTATGGCTATGAATTGATCCAAAGTCTCAAGGAAACCGGCTTCGATAAGATCGTTGCGGGGACCGTTTATCCCTTGCTTCAGAAGCTAGAGAAGCAGGGAGTCATCGTAGGAGAGATGAGGCCCTCTCCGGATGGACCTGATCGCAAATATTTCTCTCTAACCAAGGAAGGAAGAGAGCGCCTAGAGGAATTTTGGAACCAGTGGCAGGATCTGGTCATTAAAGTAGAACGCGTGAAAAAGGAGGGGGAAGCATGATCGAAGATTATACAGAAAAAATGTCAGCCGAATTGATGCACCTAAATAAGGACAATCAATCCTATATGAAAAAAATGATAGCTTATATTGGAGTGAAGTCCTATTTTTATGATGATGAGCTACTGGGTGAACAGCTCTACAATATGGTTTGCGATTTAAAAGTTGCTGAGAAAGAGGGCAATCGGGCAGTGGATTATTTTGGAAAGGATCCAAGGGCCATGATGGACCAAGTTCTCTCGGAGTTACCTAGACGCAGGCTAGGTTCTTATGTGGGGTTATTCTTGATTCTTGGAACGATTTTCGTTGGCATGCGGTTTGTAATGGATTTTGCCTGGATGCTGCCACTAGTGATTGCTCCCTTAACATACCTGCTAGATCTACTTATTTTCTTTGTGTACAGTCAATTTATGATGTGGCTTTGGTCCAAGCAGAGCTATGGGGAAATCAAGTGGACTTGGGCTCTTGTTATCAGTGTGATTAGTTTGATCCTGTCTCCTAGGATAGAGCGCGTGTTTTCTGACCATTTGAGTCTGAATCGAAGTATCCTTTTGCCAGATGGTTGGGCGATTGTTCTTGCATTTCTGGTTCTTCTTGGATTTACGATCATGACCTATAGAAATCAAGGACGGCTTGCTGTTAGCCTACTGGTCATGGGAGTGACTTTCTTTGTAACTGGATGCTGTGTTCGCTTTGTGAATCCAGGAACTGCTAATTTATTACGCTGGCTACTCCCTCTGATAGGACTAGTCTTGTCCTTCATTGTATTTCGTCTCCAAAGAAAGGGGGAAACATCATGACATCAGCTATTTATTATGAAGAAACGCAGGCTTTGGTTCAAACCTTTAGCCAGGAGGACCAAGCTTATTTCCAAGATCTCTGGGATTATTTCAATTTTGCCGGCTTCTTATATGAGGAGAAAGCATTAAGAGAGCAGGTCTATAATCTAGCGCTAGATTTTTCGCAAGCAAGCGGTGATGGATTGACAGCCAAGGACTATTTTGGACAGGATCCAAAGGGAATGGCAGACCAAATCATAGAAAATATGCCTAAAGAATCCACGCGGTCTGTTCTGAAGTATGGGGCGATTGTCTCGGGAATTGTGATTTTTTATCGCCTCTTAAGTGATTTTGCCTCGCAAGCAGTCCTGGTTCTCAAGCCCCTGGTTTATCTAACGGATAGTATTTTGGGTATTTTAGCCGTTGGGTTACTATTCTATCTCCTTCGTCGCCTCATTTTTGCAGAAGAAAAGTCAAAAAAAGCAATCTATGTGGCATTCGTTCTCGTCCTTGGGATCTATTTCATCAGTGAAATAGTAGGGGTCCGTTTCTTGCCAACTCTAGGTTGGTTGACGGTACCTAGTCCATGGGATACCTTCATCATGACAGGTGCTAGTGCAGGACTTATCCTCTGGCAGTGGAAAGAAGAGTTTGCTCGTGCCTTCATCTTTCCTATTCTGTCCTTCTTAGTTGTGGGATTCTTGCATCGTTGGACTTTGGCCCAAGGGATTCAGAATTCTAGCATGACCATCATTTTGCCGACGGTGATCATCGTTATAGGATTGATGATTTACTATTGGTTCACGATTCGCGCTTTGAAAAAGAACAAGACAGAAAATGGTGAGTAGCGTGAAAGGGGGAGGAAGCTCCTCCTTTTTGCTGTTGAAAAGCAACGAGCAAGCTTGATTTTTGTTATAATGAAAGGGAGTATGAAACAAAGGAGAAGATCATGACATTTGAAGAGATCTTGCCTGGACTAAAGGCAAAAAAGAAATATATACGTACTGGTTGGGGTGGAGCTGAGAACTATGTGCAGCTCTTTGATACCATTGAGCAAAAAGGGGTGGCTCTAGAAGTGACGCCTTATTTCCTCATTAACGTTTCTGGTGAAGGGGAAGGCTTCTCTATGTGGAGTCCAACCCCTTGTGATGTCTTAGCGACAGATTGGGTGGAAGTCCATGACTAAACAGGTCTTGATTACAGGCGTGAGTTCCGGAATTGGTCTGGCTCAAGCTCGACTCTTTTTAGAGAAGGGTTATCAAGTTTATGGTGTGGACCAAGGTGAAAATCCACTCTTACAGGGTGATTTTCACTTTTTGCAGCGGGACTTGACCCTGGATTTGGCGCCGATTTTTGACTGGTGTCCAGAGGTAGATGTCTTGTGCAATACGGCTGGGGTCTTGGATGACTACAAACCGCTCCTTGAGCAAAGCGCTCAGGAGATTCAGGAGATCTTTGAGATCAACTATGTGACTCCGATAGAGCTGACACGGCATTATCTGACTCAAATGTTGGAGAAGAAGCAAGGGATCATCATCAATATGTGCTCCATTGCTTCTAGCCTAGCAGGAGGTGGCGGTCAC
>NZ_CAJPOU010000077.1 GCF_905372335.1 Streptococcus sp. A12 | reverse complement strand
CCTTGTACATAGTTCCAAGTACCGTGTTGAGCGACCACTAGCCAGATACTATCGGTATAGATAAAGAGCAGACCAGCTAGCACCCCATCAAGTATGATATTCAGAACGGATAAGAAGGTCACTCCTGAATTTCCCAGATGAAGAAAGCCAAAGAGACTACTAGAAATCGCGATTGCTAAGGGTAGATTAGCTCTTGCTGCAATCCGAGTTAGGAGCCAACCCCGCGTCGCTACTTCTTCCGTCCCTCCTTGAAGGAGCCAAAATGGGAACAAGCCTAGAATAAATAGGATGGGTTCTAAACTTAATTCATTAAGCTCAAAAGAACCGATTCCCCCCACCTGGTAGACAAGGGCAATCACACCCATTTGAAGCAGTGAAAGCAAGATTCCCCAACCTAGATACTTGAGCCAGTTCTTTTTTATAAAACCTAAAGTCGATAAGGGGTTCTTCTCAATGAACTTCACCCAAAAAATAAAGAGTAAGAGGATGAATACAAAACTGAAGAGCTCATAATAAAGAAAATAATGGTAGAAAAATTCTTGGACACTTGCTCCTCCATTGCCTGGTGAAAAGAGCTCTGTTAAAAACTCTATGACTAGAGAAAATGGTTCTACAAACTCACTCCCAAACCAAAGCCCACCTTCAACAAATAGGAAGGTTAAAAACACATAGAATAGTGTAGAAACAAGTACTGGCCATGAGGTGTTAGTTTTTATATCTTGAATTATGTTACCTTTCTTCATTATCTTCCTCCTTTTATCTTATAGTTTCATTGTAGCAAAGAAAATCAGAGACTGCAATATTTAATGATGTTAGAAAACCTAACATTAATTAGTTAAAATTCTTGATTTAAATATTCATTTGTGGTATGATAAACCTTATAAAAAATAAATGATTGAAATTCATACTTGTTTTCAGTATGAATTCTTTGTTTTTTTAAAGCCCTCTTAGGGTATCCCTTCCATTGATCTTCTTTAGACCAGTGGATTAGATATAAAGGAGAACGAAATGAAGAAAAAACTAGTAGCATGTTTGCTTTTCTTATTTCCACTATTCGCCTTTGCGAGTCAAGCACAGGCTGAAACTGTAAAAGTCGTTTTCGATACGGCTTATGCACCCTTCGAATTCAAAGACTCAGACCAAGTTTATAAAGGTATTGATGTAGAAATCTTGGATAAGGTCGCTCAAATCAACGGTTGGACCTTAGAAAAGTCATTCCCAGGCTTTGATGTAGCGGTCAATGCAGTTCAAGCTGGTCAAGCCGATGCCATTATGGCAGGGATGACCAAAACCAAGGAACGTGAGCAAGTTTTTGCGATGTCTGATACCTACTATGATACAAAAGTCGTGATTGCGACCAAGAAAGCTAACAAAATCACTTCCTATGACCAGCTCAAAGGAAAAACGGTCGGAGTCAAAAACGGAACAGCTGCTCAACGCTTCCTTCAGAAGAACAAAGATCAGTACGGTTATACAATCAAGACATTCGATACCAGTGATTTGATGAACAATAGTTTATCAACCGGTGCAGTGGATGCCATTATGGACGACCAACCTGTTATCGAATATGCCATTAAGCAAGGCCAAGATCTTTCTATTAATATGGAAGGAGAAGCTGTTGGAAGCTTTGCTTTTGGGGTCAAAAAAGATGGGTCCCATGAAAACCTTATTAAACAATTCAATACTGCCCTTGCTCAAATGAAGAAAGATGGTACTTTAGACCAAATTATTGAAAAATGGACTGGAAGCAGCCAATCATCATCTTCAACAACGACTACCGCCAGCACTTCTGCTGTTCCTGAAACGAGCACAAAAGCAGGCCAAAAAGCAACTCCTAAGAAGAAAAAATACAAAATTTCTAGTGATTCCTCTTTTGCTCCCTTCGTATTCCAAAATGATCAAAGTAAATACACTGGGATTGATATGGAATTAATTAAGGCCATTGCCAAAGACCAAGGCTTTACTCTAGAAATTAGCAATCCCGGTTTTGATGCCGCAGTCAGTGATGTTCAGAACGGAAATGCGGACGGAATGATTGCCGGCATGACTGTGACAGATGCACGTAAGGCAACCTTTGACTTTTCTGATCCATACTATACAACAAATTCAATTCTTGCTGTTCAAGAGACTAGTAACATTTCTTCCTACGAAGACCTAAAAGGAAAAACAGTCGGTGTCAAAAATGGTACTGCTTCTCAAACTTTCCTCGAGGAAAACAAAAGTAAGTATGGCTATAAAATCAAAACCTTCTCAGATGGGGCTTCTATGTATGACAGTTTGAACTCAGGTTCTGTAGCTGCCATCATGGATGACGAACCTGTTATCAAATACGCCATTAAACAAGGACGTAAATTCAAAACACCTATCGAAGGTACTCCAAGTGGTCAAATTGCCTTTGCTGTTCAAAAAGATTCTAATCCTGAATTGATTGAAATGTTTAACAACGGTTTGGCCAACTTAAAAGAAAGTGGCGAATACCAAAAAATCTTGGATAAGTACCTTTCAAGCGATAGCGAAGAAAGCACAGAATCTACCTCAGTGGATGAAACAACTATCTGGGGCTTGCTCCAAAACAACTACAAACAATTGTTAAGTGGACTTGGGGTCACTATTGCACTAGCACTTCTATCATTTGCGATCGCTATGGTGATCGGGATCATCTTTGGAATGTTCAGTGTGAGTCCTTATAAATGGCTTCGTTGGACTGCTGAGATCTTCGTCGATGTCATCCGTGGTATCCCACTGATGATTCTTGCTGCCTTTATCTTCTGGGGAATTCCTAATTTGATCGAGTCCATGACTGGTCACCAATCCCCAATCAATGACTTCCTTGCAGGTACCATTGCTCTCTCACTCAATGCTGCTGCTTATATTGCTGAGATTGTTCGTGGTGGGATTCAAGCCGTACCAGCCGGACAGATGGAAGCTAGTCGAAGCCTCGGGATTTCATACAGCAAGACCATGCGCAAGATTATCTTGCCTCAAGCAACTAAACTGATGCTTCCAAACTTTGTCAACCAATTCGTTATTGCACTGAAAGATACGACCATCGTGTCTGCGATCGGATTGGTCGAGCTCTTCCAGACTGGTAAGATTATCATCGCTCGAAACTACCAAAGTTTCAAGATGTATGCGATCCTTGCGGTCTTTTACCTCGTCATCATTACCTTATTGACACGCTTTGCAAAACAATTAGAAAAGAGGGCTAACTAATGGCTAAATTAAAAATTGATGTCCATGACCTCCACAAATATTACGGTGAAAATGAGGTCCTAAAAGGCATCTCAACAAAATTCTACGAAGGAGATGTGGTTTGTATCATCGGACCATCTGGTTCTGGTAAATCCACCTTCCTACGCAGTCTTAACCTTCTTGAAGAAGTAACCAAGGGACAGATTACCGTGAACGGCTATGACCTTACTGACCCTAAAACAAACATTGATATCGTCCGTGAAAATGTCGGGATGGTCTTCCAGCACTTCAACCTCTTTCCTCATATGAGTGTTATCGAAAACATCATGTTTGCTCCTTTGGAGCACAAACGCATGAGTCGTGAAGAAGCTAAGGAATTAGCGATGGAACTCTTGGAAAAGGTTGGACTGGCTGACAAAGCTGATGTCTCTCCTGATAGCTTGTCAGGTGGTCAGAAACAACGGGTGGCCATTGCGCGTGGTTTGGCAATGAAGCCAGACGTCATGCTCTTTGACGAACCGACTTCTGCCCTTGACCCTGAGATGGTCGGAGATGTACTGAACGTTATGAAAGACTTGGCTAAACAAGGCATGACCATGATTATCGTTACCCACGAGATGGGATTTGCGCGCCAAGTGGCCAATCGTGTCATCTTTACCGCTGATGGGGAATTCCTCGAAGATGGCAAACCAGACCAAATCTTCGACAACCCACAACACCCACGTTTGAAAGAATTCTTGGATAAAGTCTTAAACGTTTAATAGAAATAAAAACTGGAGTTAAACCTCCAGTTTTTTTCTTTTTCCAATTATGAAAAATATTGAAAAATTTCATTTAAATAACTTGCTAAATGAAGCAAAAAACTATACCATAGTAGAGTGTCTTTTGACCAAATATGTGACTGAAGGATGATTATGAAAAAATTATTAGAAAAGGTTAGTATCCTTTCTTTATCTCTTGTATTAACGACGTCTTTTTCGATTTCTAGTGCACTTCCCCATATGTTTGAATGCTATAAGGATCTCCCTAAAAGTCAAATCGAACTCTTGGTATCCCTTCCATCCGCTGGGATTATGCTTACCCTCTTCCTCAACACCTTTATCGAACGCTTCTTGGATGAGAGAAAGATGATTATCACTGGTCTGTTAATCCTCTCAATCTTCGGAATGGTCCCTTTCATTAACCAAGCTTATCCTATCCTCTTCATCTCTCGTTTCATCTTTGGAATGGGTGTCGGTTTGATCAATGCTAAGGCTATTTCCATTATCAGCGAACGCTATCATGGACGTGAACGAGTCCAAACTCTTGGATTTCGTGGTTCTGCCGAGGTCGTAGGAACAGCCCTCGTCACTTTATTGGTCGGCTTCCTCCTCCAATTCGGCTGGACTTCTAGCTTCCTAGCTTACGGGGCAGGCTTAATCGTTCTCTTTCTCTTCATGACCTTTGTCCCTTACCACCAGCAAGAAGAAAGTCAGCATACACAAGCCAATTATAAAGAACCACTCCAAAAAGAAGAATGGAAGTTAACTATTATTTTGGCCATTGTAGCCGCAATGATTGTCCTATGCAACGTCGGAGTAACTCTACGCATTCCAAGTATTGTCGCCTACACGTTCAAGGATCAACATAATTCAGCTAGCTTCATTCTAAGTGCTATGCAACTAATCGGAATTCTAGCTGGTCTCACCTTCTCTGGTCTTGTACATTTGTTCAAGAGCAAATTGATCACTTATGCCGGGATTGCTTACGGATTCTCCATGATGGCTGTAGCCCTTTCTCCAAGTATCCCTCTTCTTGCTCTATCCGCCCTCTTCTCCGGCTATACGTATAGCACTGCTCTCACCATGGTTTTCCAAATCTTGTCAGCCAAGATTCCTGCTAAACGGTTAAACCAGGTGACCTCTGTAGCCGTCTTGGGTTGTAGCTTTGGAGCGGCCATTACACCTTTCGCCCTCAATACCATTGGTATCATCTCCGACAGCAACGCTTTCATTTTTACCGTATTAGGTATTGCTATGGCACTCCTAGCCTTCTCTCTTCTCTATCTTTTAAAAGATCAGCAGGATTAAACAAACTATTATTTTACATAAAACAGCTAGATACTTTTCAAAAGATAACTTATTTTGCCATTTAAGAAGATAAAAAACTTTCCGCTGTGAGAAAAGTGCCTGAAACACAATGGTTTCAGGCACTCGGGAGTTTTGAGACCTTAGGCTCAAAACTAAGTCATGGAACT
>NZ_CAJPOU010000076.1 GCF_905372335.1 Streptococcus sp. A12 | reverse complement strand
ACTAGAATTCAACAGAGATTAAATGACCAGTCTCCTGTAGATTACAGAAAACTGGTCGCATAAGAGGGTTTTTCTCTTGTCCCATCATTGGGGTGCAGTGCCTCCTTTCTGCAGTAGTTTTTTGTAAGAAAAAATAGCCCTTCCGGACTATTCTTCTTCTTTAATAAAACCAAATTTATTTAGGGGGTACAATCTGAAATCGACAACACCCTCAATCTGATCTGCTTGAATATAACCAAATTCACGACTGTCTTTGGTATTATTGCGATCATCATTTAGGACTAAGTAACTATGACTTGGTACTTTACCAGCCTTGGTTCCCTTAAGTTCTCTAGAGAAAAAATCATTTGTAAAATAATCGCCACTTGGGGCTGCCAAATGTTTGGTCTTCATCTTGTCCAAATATGGCTCTGCTCTAGCTACACCATTCAGATAAAAGACATCATCCACATAGCTGACCTCATCGCTCTCTATCGCAATGACACGTCCAAGATATTGTTTCTCTTTTACATGATAGAGGACCAAGTCTGTTCGATCAATCTTCCCCTTTTTAGTCGCTAATACTAAATCATCTTTCTTAACGGAGGCATTGGCCATTTGATCAGATACCCACAATGGTTGAAAAACAAATAGGCGCAAAGTAAGGAGTACCAAGCCCAATATTCCAATGATGATAATATTCCGAATCAAATCCCTTTTCGACATTCCTATCCCCCCTTTCAGTTCATTCCATTATACCATTTTATTAGACAATAAAAAAGGCCCACATTCCCAAATTGTCAGAAACTTGCACTAAAAAAACCTTGCCTCCAAGCATTTAAACTTAGAGAACAAGGTTTGTTCATTGGTTAGATTAACGTACTGTGCGGATACGCATAGTATTTGTACGAACAGCTTCACCAAGTGGCACACCTGCAACGATTACGATATCGTCACCAGATTGTACAAGACCTGCTTCTACTGCTTTACGTTCTGCGATTTCGAACATATCGTCAGTTGATGATGGAGCTTCAGTCAACATTGGGATAACACCCCAGTTCAACATCAATCCACGCTCTGTCAATTCGTCGAATGTCAATGCCAAGATATCAGCATTTGGACGGTATTTAGAAATCAAGCGAGCTGTGTGACCAGTCTTAGTAAGGGTAACAACCAATTTGATGTTCATTGAGTTAGTAGCGTCTTTAACAGCTGAAGCCATAACTTCTGTCTTAGAGTTACGTTCGAATGTATCTGAGTTCAAACGTCCGTATTCGTTAAGAAGAGTTTGTGCGTTCTTGTCAATTGTAGCCATTGTTGTTACTGACTCAAGTGGGTATTTACCGTTTGCAGACTCACCTGAAAGCATTGTAGCGTCAGTTCCGTCGATAACAGCGTTAAATACGTCTGATACTTCTGAACGAGTTGCACGTGGTTTTTCAGTCATTGTTTCAAGCATGTTTGTTGCTGTGATAACAACTTTACCTGCTGCGTTCACTTTAGTGATGATCATTTTTTGGTAAACTGGAACCATTTCGAATGGTACTTCGATACCCATGTCACCACGAGCGATCATGATACCGTCAGCAGCTTCAATGATTTCATCCAAGTTATCGATACCTTGTTGGTTTTCGATTTTCGCAAACAATTGAACGTGACCATTACCAGTTTCTTCACAGATTGCACGAACTTCGTCGACGTCTTTTGCAGTACGTACGAATGAAATCGCGATGAAGTTGATACCTTGTTCCAAACCGAAACGGATATCATCGTTATCACGTTCAGCAAGAGCTGGGAAAGGAATTTTAGTGTTAGGGATGTTGACACCTTTCTGCTTAGCAATGATACCGTCATTTTCAACGACTACTTCAAATTCACGAGTTGCATCGTCTTTTGCGAAAACACGAAGACCCAATTTACCATCGTCAACCAAAACTTGGTGACCAACTTCAACATCATCGTAGATATCAAGGGCACCAGCAACGTTCAAAGCAATCACATCACGAGTTGATTTGATTCCTTGTTTAGTTGCAACACGGATTTTTTCACCAGTTTTGTAAGAGTACTCTTTTGCATCGCCTTCGAACAATTCTGTACGGATTTCTGGACCTTTTGTATCAAGAAGGAAACCAACTTTTTTACCAGCGATTTCTTCTGCACGTTTAACTGTTGCCATACGATCACCTTGTTCTTGGTGGTCACCGTGTGAGAAGTTGAAACGGAAAGTGTTGGCACCAGCTTCGATCAATTTAGCAATGTTTTGTGCTGAAGCTTCAACGTCAAGTTTTTCACCCCAATATCCATCATCACCAAATTTTTTACCACCACGGATTTCTACCGCAGGACCTAAGGTTGCAACGATTTTTACACGTTTGTTCATGATTTCTATGACTCCTTTTAAAATACACTGTCTTTTTAGACAAATTTTAACAAATAAATATTAAATAGAAGATAAGCTACGGTTCAACTCCGCAAGGTTCAAGTCAGCCTTGTGAGGGTTGTTCACTTTAATCTTACCATCTTCAGTTAAGCTAAAGAGGGCACCTTCTTCTGCACTACCAAGAATTGGGTTTTCCACCATTTGTTCATTGCGGATACCAACAGCTACGCCACCGATACCAGCTTTCAACAACTTAACAGCATGTGCACCCAAACGTGAAGCAAGAACACGGTCACGCGCAGTTGGTGAACCACCACGTTGGATATGTCCAAGTTCTGTTACACGAAGATCGCTTGTATCTCCAGCGTCTTTCAAGGCTTTACCAAATTCAGCAGCAGACATCACACCTTCAGCAAGAACGATAATGTTGTGTGTACGACCTTTTTCGTAGCCCTTCTTGATACTCTCAACGACATCTTCGATAGCAAAGCTTTCTTCTGGAATGATAATTTCATCCGCACCAGAAGCAATACCAGACCAAAGGGCGATATCCCCGGCATGACGTCCCATTACTTCGATAACGAAAGTACGGTGGTGACTAGATGAAGTATCGCGGATCTTATCAATCGCATCCATAACAGTTGTAACAGCTGTATCAAACCCAATTGTAAAATCTGTACCAACGATATCATTATCAATTGTTCCAGGAAGTCCTACAGCTGGGAAGCCATGTTCAGTCAAACGCATCGCTCCGTGGTATGATCCATCACCACCGATAACGACAACACCTTCGATTCCATGTTTTTTCAACTGCTCGATCCCTTTTAATTGACCTTCGCGTTCAGCAAATTCAGGATAGCGAGCTGAATGAAGCATCGTTCCACCACGAGAAATAATATCTCCAACTGATGAAGCATCTAATTGATGGATATCACCGGCAACCATACCAGCGTATCCATTATAGATACCAAATACTTCCATTCCTTCAGAAATTGCTTGGCGAACAACTGCACGGATAGCAGCATTCATTCCAGGGGCATCTCCACCACTGGTTAAAACAGCAATACGTTTCATTTCGATATTTGCTCCTTTTTTTCTTTTACATTCTAAATGATTATAACACAAAGAGGCTCAAATTTCTCCTATTTTCCGTAGATTTTATCGATAAATCGTTTTCATAGCAATACTTGCCAGCTCATTTTCTAACTTCTCGTTTTTCTGGACAGAAACTCCTTTTAATTGAATGGTCTTTTTCTCCTCTTCATAGCGAATAACGACAGGATAAGGACCTGGATAAGCTTTTAAGATATCTAAGACTGCCCGGTCCTCTTGGTGATCAAACAATTGAATCCAAAAACGCTGATTGGTGGCTTCTTCTGCTTCCATTAAAACCATCTGAAGACGACCATCTCTAGATTGCACTTTTCCTTTGAGATAGTAGTAGCCCTTCTCTCTTATTTTTGAGCTATAGTGGCGATAAGTATCAGGAAAAAGGGTGACATCCATCTTCTTTTGGAGATCGGAAACTTGTAAAAAGGCCATATTTTCTCCATTTTTGGTTCGGATTGTCCGGATTGATTGGACTTCAACCAAGATGGTGGCCTGTTCTCCTTCGCTTAAAGAAGCGATTGGTCGAGTCGGTTTGCTACTTGCTGCTACTATTTCCACCAGAGGATGAGGGCTGAGACCGACCCCAATGACCCTCTGCTCCATTTCATACTTCTCCGCCTTGCTATAATCCTCAGCATCCATCCAGGAATAATTAGCTTGACCAAATAAGCTACCCAATTCATCCGCAAAAACAAATAGGTTGGGAAGGTTCTGAAGGACTTTTCTGCGATTCTTTTCAAAGCAGTCAAACAAGCCCAATTCTACCAAAGGAGTTAAAAGAGGAAGTTTGTGGTATTGGCTTGGCAAGCGCAAGATAAAATCTTCTATGCTCTCAAAGGGGCGTTGGTCAATAATCCAATAGGCTAGATCTTTTGGCAGACCTTTGATATTTTTCATTCCTAGATAAATCTTCTGATCTTGGAACTTATCCTTATAAGGAATGGTATTAATGGTCAAAGGAGCTACTTGGAAATCAAATTGCAGCGCATCGGTCAAATAATCACTACTAGAGTAGTTGAGCATAATGTCAAAGAAGACATCTGGATAATGGACTTTAAAGTAAGCCAATTGGAAGGCCAAGGCTGAGTAGGCATAGGCATGGGAACGGTTGAAGCCATAGCCAGCAAATTTTTCCATAATGGCAAAGACTTGCTTGGCTTTTTCTGTACTGTGCCCAAGCGCGACAGCCCCCTTGATAAAGTCATCTTCCATCCGATGCATTTCTGCCACATTCTTTTTCCCCATGGCCCGTCTGAGGATATCGGCTTTTCCTAGACTAAAGCCAGCAAAGGTCTGTCCAACCTGCATGACTTGCTCCTGATAGAGCATGATGCCATAAGTTGGTGCTAGAATCCCTTCCAAACTAGGATCAATCATATCGACCTTCTCTTTGCCATGCTTGCGTTTGACGAAATTATCAATATAGTCACTAGCCCCAGGCCGGTTCAAAGATGTGGTCGCAACAATCTCCTCAAAACAGTTGGGTTGAACCCGTCTTAATAAACGGATAGCTCCTGCTTGCTCAAACTGGAAGATTCCCTTGGTATTTCCCGCAGCAAACAAAGCAATCGTTTCCGGATCTTCTAGAGGAATATCCTCGATTTTAATATCCTTTTGATATTTTTCCTTTACTGCTTCCTGCATCCGTTGAGCAAAAGTCAAATTTCGGAGTCCTAAGAAGTCCATCTTGAGCAGACCATTTGCCTCAACACCATGGGCATCATATTGGGTCAGATTCATCTCCTCGCCCATCTTGATCGGGATTTGATTGGTGAGATCTTCTCCACTCATGACGACTCCTGCCGCATGAATCGACGTCTGACGTGGTTGCCCTTCAATCCTCTTCGCAATTTCAAAGCCCTTCCGGTATTCTGGACGACTTTGGATGGCTTGGCGAAAAGCTAAATTCTTTTCATAAGCGGAAGCCAAGGTATCCCGTAAGCCAATCCGCTTGGTGAGGTTGGTTAACTCATACTCTGGGGTTCCAAATCTCTTAAAAACATCTCGAATGGCTTGTTTGGCTCCAAAAGTTGAGAAGGTCACAATTTGAGCCA
>NZ_CAJPOU010000075.1 GCF_905372335.1 Streptococcus sp. A12 | reverse complement strand
AAACTTTCCTTAGGTGAGTACGGACGTCAGCGAACTTCTTCGAAGTTCCATGACTTAGTTTTGAACCTAAGGTTTCAAAACTCCCGAGTGCTTGAAACTGTTATGTTTCAAGCACTTTTCTCACGGCGGAAAGTTTCAGTATAAGATTGAATACTGCTAAATACTAGAGGAGTTTTATAACTTTTGTCTCATTTCTTAGATTATTTCATACGAAAAATTGATTTTCTATGAAAAGATGAACTTGAGATTCATAGCTAGTCTAAAATCTTACTCAATCTCTTTCTTTTTTAAGAGGAGGAAGCCTCCGCTAACGGCTAGCAAGAAGCTTGAAAGAACGAAGTGTGCAGATGAGCTTTCCCCTGTTTCTGGGAGAAGTTCTGCTTTTGCTTGTTTTTGGACAGCTGGGCTAGCTTGGTAGTTGACAGCTTGCACAAGAGTTTGATTATGAATTGGTACCCCTACACGATCTGAATCTTTCGGTGGAACGTAGTCTGTCAAGGTCGCCAACTCGCTACCAAAGATCGCATTGGTTACCCAGCGGAAGAAGTGGACAGGATGTTGGCGATTAGTTGGATTTCCGGCATAGACAAAGAGTGGTTGGCCCAGAAGTTCTCCAGAGATGGCCATGACCTTATTGGCTAGGACTTCATTTTTTGGCCACCAGCCTGCAATGTAGTAGTCACTTGAAGCGATACTCATCAAGGCCTTAAAGTTGCTTGGAACCTTTTCAATCCAGTTTCCTGAGTTGGAGTAGAAGAGGGCATTCTTCTTGTAGCCACTTGTCAGTGGGTTTTGGTCATCGATGATGGCTTTCATCAAGCCCTCGTAGTCACTGCCACCTTTAAGTTTTTCAGCGTCAAAACCTGAAAGAACTCCCAATTTTTCCAGTTTCTGCATGGCTTCCCCGCCGATGACGAGAGTTGGTTTCTTGCCGAAGATGGAGGCATCAAAGCGATTATTTTCAAGCACAATGACATCTGCTTCGTCAGGAGTATCGACGATTTGGAAACCTAATTTTTCAAGGACCAAACTAGTATGAGCAGGCGCATCTACGCCGGTCCAATCGTAGTGATAGTTTGGAGAATAGATCTTCAATGGTTTCAAGGTTGGACCGTTTGGAACCTTGTAGAGGGCTTCGCCGTAGATGGCATAGTTTGGAAGGAGCGATGCAAAAGTATCGCGGTCAACGATGTAGCCATCATCTGTTAAGTAGACAGATTTACCTTGGGAAATCGCCTTGTTTACGGCTTGAACGGCACTGGCTGAGGTATTGGCAATGACGTAGTAAGGCGCTTTAGGATCGATCTCAGAGGTTCTAGTCGCGCGAGTGGTGGTGACTTCTCCAAGTTTTCCAGCAAAGAGACCGTCTTTAAACACAGGTTCTGCCTTGAAGCCTTTCATATCAGGGAAGTTAACGAGAAGTTCCGCATACATGGCTGCCCAGGCGGATTCGTTAGACCCTTTATAGAGGATATGGTTGGCATAGCCCCGTTTAGCTTGAGACATGTCAATGACCAGGTCTCCTTTTTTGTAGGTACCTGTATCTTCTTTGAGTTCTTTGACGAGGACACCATTGCGTTTGAAGTAGTCAATCATATTGAAGGCTTCTTGTGCATCATTGTCCTTGTCGAGGCCCATTGGGATAACATAGTAGTCGGGGAAGAATTTCGGACGACCATTCTTCACACGACCGACAACTTCACCAGTTGGTCCAACTAGTTCGTTCTCTGCTTTTGGATCTTCAATCTTGTTGAGGCCACGTAGGTAGAAGTTGAGGCGCATTTCAAGAAGCTTGTCTGGATCTTGGCTGAGGAAGTCAATTCCGCCAAGGACAGCATTGCGTCCAGCATAGTAGGACTCTTGGTTGGATTCTGGAATTTCGATGGTGTGGCCCAAGATGCCGTGGTAAACGGCATAGACACCTGTATAACCAGAGAAGGAATCATCCCAGCCATCTCCCCAATCCAGTTTTGGAATGATGTAGCTGTCGTATTTGGAATTGGCAACCCCTGCACGGCCCATATGATGGGCATTTTCCAGCATGAGGTTGGACATGAGGTCGTATTCAAAGTTTGGATCATGTGGAGGTGTTGCAGGCTCAATCAAGAATTCTTTGACAAATCCATGGATATCATAGAGAGCGATCGGATTCCACTTGTTGATCATTTGGATGACCGTACGGACTTCCGGATTGGTTTGGTAGCTAGCATCCCGGTTTGGATCGAGGCCGTTTGCTAGGGCCCGCAGATTGAGAGCATCCCCGTCAGGGTTTTCCGTAAAGTCAAATAAGAAGATAAATTTGTTTAAAAGAGTTGGGATGTCCAGAGTCACATTCTTGACGTTACCAGCTTCGTCTGTCGTTTTAAAAGTGACTTGATTTTCTGTAGCGAAGGTACGGAAGAGACCGGTGATGATGTCAATCCCAGGTTGTTCATCCGCATGCGTATTATGAACCAGGACAGGCAGTTTGTAATCCAAGGTCTTGTCCTTCAGAGCTGCTAACATCTCGCTTGGTTTTGTGAGAGCTGTTGGATTGGTAGATGAGAGGTAGTGGTCAATACTTGCTTGGTCCTTACTTACAATTCCCATCTTCATATCCCGTCCTTGGGCGCTCTTACCGAGAGTTTCAAGCTGAACTAGACGGTCCGTTTTGGCTTCTGCCCTTGTCTGCTCAATGGAAGCTAGCATTTCCTCGTGGGTATGGAAATCTTTATATGGACGGAAGGTTAGATTCTTGCGAATGGTTAGGCCAAGATCAGCGCTGGTTCCAACCAAAGTGTGGTCACCGATATAGTTCCGATAGGTCCGACGGATATTATTAGGGCTCCGAAGGCTTAAATCTTCGCCAAAGAGTTCCTTGACCGTAAAGGTCAGATCCAAATCGTTTCCGTTTTTGTTCTCTTCAACTGTGATGAAGGGATCTTTGGACAGAGTTCCTGTCTCCATGTCCCAAGTTTTCCACTCTTCCAGTGGTTTGTCGTCCAAAGTCCAGCTAATCTTGCCAGCAGCCTGAGCTTGATCCTTAACGGTATTCGTCAGCGTTCCTTTTTCAGACATGTAAACAGGACTATCACTAAGGCTGATAGCTGGCTCTGCGTTCGCAGCTCGCTCTGTTACAGGGCTTTCTACTTTGGTCGTAGGACTAGCAGTGTCTGAAGCAGTAGGAGAGGCTTCAACTGGGCTAGAAGGATTAGTTGGAGCAGTCTCTGCAGAACTTGCAGTCGCTTCTGTTGCAGGAGCAGGACTGTTAGCCTCTGTGCTTGTTGCCGGGCTAGCGTTTGTTTCCTCTGGCTTGAGGACGTTTTCAACAGGTGCGGCAGGACTAGCTGTCTCAACAGTGTCCGCAGCAACTTGGCCTTGTGCGAGGAAGGCTAAAAGGACAGCGGTAGAGAGACTGAGTGCGTTTGTGTACAAACGCTTCTTATAAGAAGAATGCATAAAGAGACCTCCTTTGTTCTTTGCATGTATGCACCTCTATCATAACACTTTATGATAGCGTTTTCAATATATATGGAAGTTTTTCTCTTGAAATTCGTTACAGATTGATGGCAAAGAAAAAGAGCTGGGTAAATCTTCCCAGTCTCTAAAGAAGGGTTTATGCTTGAAGTTCCTTCTGGTAGGTTTGATAGAATTCCACCTTGATGGAGATGAAGGTTTCAAGATCACGGAGGAGTTGCAGAAGGGTCGCTCGGGTTTCAAATTCTTGACGAGATCGAGGGAGAGGTCGCTCACGAAAGACTGCTAGATAGCGGTTGATTTCGTCAAGTAGGAATTGAGCTGGATTTTCCTGACTGAGCTGGCTGGCTGTTTTAGCAAAGAGTTGGGCCAAAATAAGACTCTCGCTCGCAGCTAATTGGCAGTTGTTTACATTATTGGCCATGTCCTGCAGGATATTATTTTGGCGCTTGCGCATCTCAAAATAGTGGATATGGTAGTTGGTCTGATGGAAGAGGTGGTTGGAATGGTCTAAATAGACTAGATCGAGAGCTTCTTTTAAGATGGTATCTAGCTCACGAATCAAGCTTGCATCGTTGCTCCCATCTCCTTTTCCTAGAAACTCTGCAAAGCGATAGAGAATCTTCTTGAGTTGCTCCTCGACAATTTCATGATAGCGATCAATTTCTTCCTGTCGAGAAGGCATATAGAGATTGGCTAGGAGGGCAAAGCTGGTTCCGATTAGGAAAATAGCTACTTCATTTCCCAATAAAGAAAGGGAAGTGGATTTTTCTAGCAGGAGATGGGTAACCAGGACAGAGCTGGGCGTGATACCAATTTCCCAGCCTTGTAGGAAAGCAAGGGGGACATAGGTGGCCAGATAAAGACCAAGGGCCCAGAGATTGAAGCTGAGAATCTGAAAGGCTAAGCTTCCAAGGAGGAGGGCAAGAAGCATGGACATAAAGCGATTATAGGCTAGTTTGGCGGTACTTCTACGGGTATCGCTAATGCTGAGAATGGCAATGATCCCCGCAGAGGTGGCGTAGGACAGACCAAGAAACTCTGCAAGCAAGATGGCCAAACAGGTGGCGAGAACCATCTTGATGGTTCGGTGAATAAGTGGCATAATGCTGATTCTTTCCTTTTTCTAAACTAGTTTCATTATACCACAAGCAAAGTGGCCTACTCCAAATGTTTCACCAGATATGGCAATTGTGTTATACTAGTTTCATGGAAAAAAACGATATTGTTTATGGCGTTCATGCCGTTACAGAAGCACTAGCCGCAAATACAGGAAATAAATTGTATATCCAGGACGATTTGCGTGGAAAAAATGTTGAAAAAATCAAGGATCTGGCAGCGGAAAAAAAGGTGTCTATTTCTTGGACCCCTAAGAAGACCTTGCAAGAAATGACAGAAGGAGCTGTCCACCAAGGTTTTGTCTTGCGGGTTTCGGAATTTGCTTATACGGACTTGACTGAGATCTTGACCCAGGTAGCTAATAAAGACAATCCCTTGCTCTTGATTTTGGATGGCTTGACTGATCCGCATAATTTGGGGTCCATCCTGCGAACAGCTGATGCTACTCAGGTAGCGGGAGTCATCATTCCTAAGCACCGTGCTGTTGGGGTGACACCCGTTGTCGCTAAGACCTCAACTGGGGCAGTGGAGCATGTCCCTATTGCTCGAGTGACCAATCTTAGCCAAACCCTGGACAAGCTCAAAGAAGCAGGTTTTTGGATCTTTGGAACTGATATGAATGGAACGCCATCTCACAAATGGAATACCAGTGGGAAGCTAGCCCTCATTATTGGCAACGAAGGCAAGGGGATTTCAGCCAATATAAAAAAACAAGTGGATGAAATGATTACTATTCCTATGCAGGGGCATGTCCAAAGTTTGAATGCCAGTGTCGCAGCAGCGATCCTTATGTATGAGGTCTTTCGCAATAAATTATAATAGAAGAAATCAAAGGAAGGGGGCAATCTATGAAAGAAAAAATTTTGTTAGTGGATGGCTACAACATGATTGCCTTCTGGCAGGAGACCCGCCAGCTCTTTAAGAAGAGTGAGCTAGATGCTGCACGAACGATCCTCCTAGAGAAGCTAAGTCACTATGCTAGCTTTGAAG
>NZ_CAJPOU010000074.1 GCF_905372335.1 Streptococcus sp. A12 | reverse complement strand
GTTGGAATCTCGATGCCATTTTGTAAGAGGGCATCATGATAGAGTTTGTAATAAAGATGGTAGATGGCCACTTGGCTTCCCGACTGGACCATCATGGCGACGCGGAAGGAATAACGACCTGTCCCTTTTTCAATTTGAGGGCCTAGAATCGTTGGACCATCTAAAATTTCTGGATGCTTCTGGGCTTGTTCATCGTTGACTTGCTGGAAGATTTGATAGATTTTGTCTAGGTCAGTTTGAGCAGAAATCGGCATATCGATGAGGACGCGCTGGTTGCCCCGAGAGAGATTGCTGACAACCATAATATTGCGATTGGGTACATAATGCAAAGTCCCATCTGCATCTCGCACCTGGGTCGTCCGAATGCCCACACTAGAGACGGTTCCAGCGATGGTGATCGGACCATTGGTCAAACGAACGGTATCCCCGACGTCTATCTGACGTTCCAGAAGAATAAAGAACCCATTGACCAAGTCTGATAGGAAGCCCTGTGCTCCTAACCCGATGGCAACTCCGGCAATTCCAGCACCCGCTAAGAGACTAGAGACTGGCAAGCCCAAGATAGAAAGAATCCAGTAGATCAGGATAAAATAAAGACAGTAATTTAACAGACTCTCTACCAAGCGCACGATGGTATTCTTCCGCGCTTCATCTTGGCCTACATAATTCAGAGAAGGCTTCAAGATGCGTTTCACCAAACTATGGATTAGTTTTTTTGCAAGAAAAAATAAAACGAATAAAAAAGCTAACGAAATCAATTTTGAAACCAATTCATCCATGATCTTGGACCAATCAAACTGACTGACATAGCGGGAAAAAATATTCTTCATACCTTCTATCAATCTCCTTCTCTTTTTCTAATGGTTTGATTATATCAAATTTTAGGCTATAGAACCACTAACCTCCTCTTATGCTCATCTTGATTTTCAAACTTATCCATCGTATAATGGACGGTAAACTTTCAATAAAGGAGGTCCTTATGGTCAAACGACTCATTCAAACTTGGAACAAAACCAACCTTATGAAGCGGATTGCAATCGGAATCTTCGTTGGAGCCCTTTTAGCTCTGTTGCTTCCTAAAGCATCTGCAATTGGTCTGTTAGGGGAAATCTTTGTAGGAGGCTTGCGGGCTATTGCTCCTCTTCTAGTCTTCGCCCTTGTCGCTAACGCCCTCTCCCAGCACCAAAAGGGAACCCAAACCAATATGAAATCAGTCATTGTCCTCTACCTCCTGGGAACTTTTGCGGCAGCCTTGGTAGCGGTCCTGGTGAACTATCTCTTTCCTATTACCATTTCTTTAACAGGAACTAGTGCTGAAGGAACTTCTCCCGATGGACTAGGGGAAGTCATCAGCAACCTTCTCTTAAAAATTGTGGACAACCCGCTCAATGCCCTCATTCAAGCCAATTATATCGGAATCTTATCCTGGGCCGTCGTCTTTGGTGTTGCTATGAGAGAAGCGAGTGAGCACAGCAAGGACCTCCTTCAAACCCTGGCAGATATCACTTCCAAGATTGTCGAATGGATCATTAACCTTGCGCCATTTGGGATTCTTGGCTTGGTCTATACAACGATTGCAGGACAAGGATTTGATGGACTTAAGAGCTATGGCCTCCTCTTACTTCTCTTGGTTGGCACCATGTTCTTCGTCGCTCTAGTCATCAACCCGATTTTTGTCTACATCATGATTCGCAAAAATCCTTATCCGCTCGTCTTCAAATGTCTACGAGTCAGTGGACTGACTGCTTTCTTTACTAGAAGCTCTGCTGCTAACATCCCTGTCAATATGAAGCTCTGTAAGGAACTAGGTCTCAACCCTGATACTTACTTGGTCTCTATCCCTCTGGGATCTACTATTAATATGGCCGGAGCTGCCGTTACCATTAATACCTTGACCCTGGCTGCTGTCAACACCTTAGGTATTCAGGTCGATTTTGGGACTGCCCTGGTCCTCAGTATCGTTGCAGCCGTTTCAGCCTGTGGGGCTTCTGGAGTCGCCGGTGGTTCCCTCCTCTTGATTCCTGTCGCCTGTAGCCTCTTTGGTATCGACAATGATATCGCTATGCAAGTGGTTAGTGTAGGCTTCATTATTGGCGTCATCCAAGATTCTTGTGAAACAGCCCTTAACTCATCAACAGACGTCCTCTTTACAGCCATTTCTGAAATGAAAGATTGGCCCAAAGAAAAACGCTATTAAGACAGAAAGACCAGATCACACGATCTGGTCTATTTCTTTTTCTTAAAATATCGTTTGCTTTCCTTTATAACAATAGGCGATAAGGCTAACAAGGCGATAAGATTTGGCAAGGCCATCAGTCCATTCACAATATCGGCAATGATCCAGACCAACTCTAACTGAAGAAAGCCTCCTACCCCCACCATCAGGATAAACAGAAGACGGTAATAGGGAATGAGTTTGACTCCCGCCAAAAATTCGACACAGCGTTCACCATAATAAGACCAACCCAAAATGGTCGTCGTCGCGAACAAGACCAAACAAAGAGTCAGAATGATCCCACCGATGTGGCCAAAGGTCGAGATAAAGACCTGTTGGGTCAAATCACTCCCAACTTGCCCCACTGTTGTCCACTGGCCAGATACTAAAATAGCTAGACCAGTTAGGCTACAAATAATTATGGTATCGATGAAGGTCCCGGTCATAGAAATCAGACCTTGCTCCACCGGCTCTTCCGTTTTTGCTGCAGCTGCTGCAATCGGCGCCGATCCCAGCCCTGACTCATTGGAGAACACTCCACGCGCCACCCCTTTTTGAATCGCCTCTTTCACCAAGGCTCCTGAAAAACCACCGATAGCCGCGGTTCCTGTAAAAGCACCTTGGAAAACTTGGGATAGAACGGTCGGCACTTGGTCCATATTCAAGACAATAATATAAACTGTCGCAAAGATATAGGCTGCAGCCATAAAAGGAACCACCTTTTCGGAAACCTTGGAAATCCAATGAATTCCCCCAAATATGACAGCCGAAACGATTCCTGCAATGACCAGACTAGCGACTTGTGGGGAAAGTTGAAAACTAGTCTTCAAAGCGCCCGTAATGGCATTCACCTGGGTCATGGTTCCAATCCCAAAGAGAGCCACTAAGACACCTGCCAGGGCAAAGAAAATAGCAAGGGGACGCCATTGTTCACCCATCCCATGGAGAATGTAGTACATCGGACCACCAGAAATATGACCATTGTCATCCTTGGTCCGGTAGCGAATGGCCAACAAACCTTCTGCATACTTGGTCGCCATCCCAAAGAAGGCCGCCATCCACATCCAAAAGAGGGCACCTGGACCTCCTGTCTGAATAGCTGTCGCTACTCCGACAATATTTCCTGTCCCAACTGTCGCTGCCAAGGCTGTTGCCAAGGCTCCGAAGCTAGAGATATCCCCTTCTCCTTGATCTTCTGTAAAAATGAGCCGAAAGGCTTGGGGTAAACGAAAAACTTGAAGCAAGCCCAAGCGTAAGCTCAGATAAATCCCAGTCCCCACCAAGAGGATCAAAAGGGGAGCCCCCCAGACCACATTATCTACTTGTTTAAAAAACGCCAACCAATTTGTCATCCTTATCTATTTCTCCTTTTATCATTTGTCTAGCTTTAGAAAGGGATAGCCATCCACTTCCTCCACATCATCCAAGCAATCATCCAAAGAGAAAAAGAAAGAGCACATGTCAAAACATGTACTCTGGTGCTCCAAATAAAAACCAAAAAGGCTTCTATCTTTTGCTCTGTCCTTTTACCTGAGAGTTTGAGTAGAATGCTCTACCTTGCCCCTTCGGTGCCTTTACGGTCTCTCCAGAGTTCCGTCCATTTCACAGTCATAGGAAGGCCCTACTTCTGAAAAACTTCATCCGGTATGATGTTCAATTTGTCCTATTTTAGCATAATTTGAATAGAAGGTCAATGTTTTCAGAAACTATGTATGCGGTAGAATTTTTTAGAACGCCTAAATTCATACATTTTTTAGGAGAACATCACCGAGTTTTAAAAAAAGACTGAACAAATTTCTTGCTCAGTCTTGACATTGATACACTTATCAGGTATCATTAATTAAAGACTGAGTAAGAAGGACGAGTTCTTACTCGGTAAGGCGAGAAGTGTTAGCTCACTTTTCGTCTTTTTTTATTCGATTAATTTAAGTAAATTATAACACATTTTTACATACCGCGCAAGCATTTTGTGTTTTATTGTAGCACAAAAAGACCTTTTTACAAAGGTTATTCTTATATAACTTTTTGTATACTTTGTTGTGTGCTTCTATTGTTTCCGGAAGTAGGATAATCTTTTACTATCAAGGTAACATTTATATCTAGATGTATTTTCTTTATCCGTTTTACTCATTCTCTTTTTAATGGTATAAGCAGAAACTTTCTCTAAAGAAATAAATTTTTCATAATCTTCTCTCCAGTTGCCAAAGAATAGTTCTCTCAGGGAATCCTCATAATTCAAAACAATTATCCGACTCATCGTTTCAGCTCCAGCAAGAGTCCAATACATTCCTCTTTTTTTCATTCTATAAGTGACCTTACGATGCTGACTCTCCATTATCCCGATTCCTGCATGGCTGAATCCTCTTTGTTCGGCTGGTTTAGTGTATTGGAAATTTCTCAATATTTTACTCTTGAACTTCTCAAATAACTCTTGTTCTTCTTCTGTCTCGGTATAACTTTCGGTCGTATCTAGGACAGTTCTCATTAACTGCTTATCATGTTGTTTAATCGCCTGGAAAGCTCCCTCTAATAGATCTTCAGAGTAAAATTTTAAATAATTCTTCAACTCCTTATTTACATGGTACTCATCCCAAAAATGTTCGTGTCGTTTAATTCGCAAAACCTTCGCAATTTCTTTGAAAACATAGGGTGTATATCCATGACCTCCATCAGAGTTCGTAATCAATAAAGTCTGATCCGTGACTTCGTAATTATTGAATAGATAATCGATTACCTGCTCCCTCACTAAGCGATTGTCAAGGCCAATAAATTCTTTTTTGTCCTGGAGTTCAAATCGATTGCTACCAACTTTCTGGCTTCCCGTATGGACTACAAAATGGGATAAATCATAATGTTTATTATTCTTCTGTATGTCACGTGCTTTGACCATCACACCATCACCCTCAATATAAATAACCTGGGCTTTTCTTTTGCTAACCTCTTTATTCTCCTCATAATATCGATAGCCTTCCCTTTCCTCCAATAACTTCTCACAGATTTTTACAGCTTTTACTACAATTGGCTTTGTGATAGAGATGTGATAAGTCAATTGGATCACCTGAGTTACTTTATCATATGGCATTAAAGTAGATAATTTGGCCACCTGATACATAAATTCCCAGGAGAAGCGAACGTTCTTTTGAAGCCCTAACTTTTCATCTACTGGGATGACCCAATGATCTCCCTTTTTCCAACGTCTTCTTCTGAAAGTAAACTCACCAAATGTAAAAGCGACGGTTCGCTCCATTGAATGAATACAGGTATAACCCTTTGCTTTCATGACTGGAATCATCTCCTCATCATACTTAGAAACAAAGTTATAAAAATCTTTTTCATTTTGAAACAGCAATTGATTTTTTAGTTCTCTCTCATCAAAGAAAGCCATTCAGAATCCTCCCTTATTAAAATTACGCTTATTTTAATAAATTTTGACCTGAATGTTCAAATAATCCTTTGTTCTGACAAAAAA
>NZ_CAJPOU010000073.1 GCF_905372335.1 Streptococcus sp. A12 | reverse complement strand
TCAAACCAACGGTGATTAAACCCAATCGCGAAGAATTATCTCAACTCTTAGGACGAGATGTTTCGGCGGATTTTGAGGACTTAAAAGAAGTTTTGAAAGACCCGCTGTTTGAAGGAATCGAATGGATTATCGTCTCCTTAGGTGGAGATGGTGCCTTTGCCAAACATGGAGACAGCTTCTATAAGGTCGATATTCCAAAAATTGAAGTGGTCAATCCAGTGGGATCTGGAGATTCAACCGTAGCTGGGATTTCTGCTGCCCTCAGTAGCGGAAAAGATGACGCGGCCCTCTTGACCCATGCTATGGTCCTAGGGATGCTAAATGCCCAAGAAAAGATGACAGGGCATGTCAATATGGCCCACTACGATGATTTGTATCAGAATATAATTGTAAAAGAGGTATAAGATGGTATTAACAGAACAAAAACGCAACTATTTAGAAAAATTGAGCACCAAAGAGGGTGTGATCTCAGCCTTGGCCTTTGACCAACGTGGTGCCTTGAAACGCCTCATGGCTCAGTACCAAGACGCAGAACCAACCGTGGCCCAAATGGAAGAATTGAAGGTCTTGGTGGCTGAAGAATTGACACCATTCGCATCTTCTATGCTCTTGGACCCTGAGTATGGACTTCCAGCAACCAAGGTCTTGGATGCAGAAGCAGGTCTCTTGTTGGCTTATGAAAAAACTGGCTACGACACTTCTAGCACAAAACGTCTGCCAGACTGCCTTAACCTTTGGTCAGCTAAACGCATCAAAGAACAGGGCGCAGATGCAGTGAAATTCTTGCTCTACTATGATGTGGATAGTGCAGAAGAACTCAACCAAGAAAAACAAGCCTACATCGAACGCATCGGTTCAGAATGTGCTGCAGAAGAAATTCCATTCTTCCTTGAAATCTTGGCTTATGATGAAACTATTGCGGATGCAGGTTCTGTAGAATATGCGAAAGTAAAACCTCGTAAGGTCATCGAAGCTATGAAAGTCTTCTCAGACCCACGCTTCAACGTCGATATCTTGAAGGTAGAAGTGCCAGTCAATGTCAAATACGTAGAAGGCTTTGGCGATGGAGAAATCGTTCATAGCCGTGAAGAAGCTGCTGCCTTCTTTAAAGAACAAGAAGCAGCAACCAACCTTCCATACATCTACTTGAGTGCCGGTGTCTCTGCCAAACTCTTCCAAGAAACCCTCGTCTTTGCGCATGAAGCAGGAGCAAACTTCAATGGAGTTCTCTGTGGCCGTGCAACTTGGGCTGGATCTGTAGAAGCCTACATCAAAAATGGCGAAGCAGCAGCTCGTGAGTGGCTCCGTACCGAAGGTCGTCGCAACATTGAAGAGCTCAACCAAGTCTTAGACCAAGTCGCAACTTCTTGGAAAGAGCGTATTTAATTTTCTTAGTTCCTAACGTATCAAATAGTCCTTCTAGAAAAATCTAGAAGGACTATTTTTTTAGAAAGGATAGTTCTCTTAAGAACTTTTTTCTTGACTTTTTGTGTGGAAGGTGTAAAATAGTTCTCATAAACACTAACTAGTTCTCTTGGGAACTAATTGATTTTGGAGGGATGATGGACAAACCGTTAGTAGAATTTAAAAAAATCGGCCATCTCATTCATCTTATGATGGAAAGAGAAGCCAAGAAACGTGGCCTTGAATTTATTGCAGGCCCCCAAGGTCAGGTATTGATCTTTTTATCCCATCGTGAGAAAGAGGGAAAGGTGACCTTGATTCGGGATGTTGAGCAGGAACTTCATATCTCAAAATCCGTGACGAGTAACCTGATCAAGCGCATGGAGAAAAATGGCTTTATTTATCTAGAGCCTAGTCCAACCGATAAACGGGCTAAGTATGTCTACCTAACAGACAGTGTGAAAGATAAGTTGAATGACATGAAACAATTCTTTGAAGAAGTAGACCAGGATATGATGGCTGGTGTATCAGAAGAAGATTTGACCATCTTTTTCACGGTCATGCATCAATTTTATGAGAACATGAAAGAAAGGAGCGAGGAATGATCAATATATTTCGGCGGTTAACCGCCAAAGAATGGGGTATGATTGCCCTTAGTACGGTCTTTATCTGTCTGGCTGTTTGGATGGATTTAAAGACTCCTGAATACTTATCCGATATCACGACCCTCTTAGCCAAGGATGGGACCAAGGTTTCTGATATCATGAATCCGGGAAGCAAGATGTTGCTCTTCTCTTTTGGAAGTTTTTTGATGGCAGTTTTTGTGGGCTTTTTGGCTTCACGAGTCGCTGCCAGCTTTACGACGCGGCTTCGAGGAGAGATTTTCCATCAAGTGATGGATTACTCAGATGCTGAGATCAAGAACTTCTCTGTTCCCTCTCTCTTGACCCGGACGACCAATGATTTAACCCAGTTGCAAATGATGATTGTGATGGGGATGCAAGTTGTAACGCGTGGTCCCATTATGGCTATTTGGGCTCTGACCAAGATTTGGGGGAAGAGCGATGCCTGGACAACTTCTGTTGGGATTGCTGTCTTGATGGTCTTAATCCTTCTCTCTGTTCTGGTTCTTATTGCCTTTCCGCGCCAGCAAAAGGTTCAAGGATTGACAGATGATTTGAATGCAACGACGCGGGAGAGTTTGACAGGGGTGCGGGTCGTTCGCGCCTACAATGCGGAAGACTATCAAACTGAAAAATTCAAAACAGAAAATAAAGCTTTAACCAGTCTGAACTTATTTGTTTACCGTTTGATGTCCTTGATGAATCCGGTCATGACAGTGGTATCAAGTGGCTTGACACTTGCCATTTACTGGATTGGAGCTTATCTGATCAATGATATTGCCATGCCAACAAATCCCACAAAGCTTGCCGTGAGTTCTGCCCTTGCTGATCGTACCAAGGTCTTCTCAGATATGGTCACTTTCTCCTCTTACGCCATGCAGGTCGTTATTGGTT
Source organism: Streptococcus sp. A12 (assembly GCF_905372335.1). Classification (GTDB taxonomy): domain Bacteria; phylum Bacillota; class Bacilli; order Lactobacillales; family Streptococcaceae; genus Streptococcus. The sequence goes on along the minus strand of NZ_CAJPOU010000073.1, from coordinate 2,767 downwards.
TCATGATGATGGTAGCGATTATGATGGTTCTTCCTCGTGCCTTGGTGTCCGCAAAACGGATTAACCAGGTCTTAGCTCTAGAGCCATCTGTTGATTTTCCAAGTGAGTCCAAGACTGAGACTGGAGAAAAAGGAAGTGTCGAATTCCAAGATGTTTCCTTTAGATATGGACGGAGTGCTCGTGCTGTGATTGAGCATGTGACCTTCTCAGCCCAAAAGGGACAAACCGTTGCTTTCATAGGATCGACCGGTTCTGGGAAATCCACTTTGGTCAATTTGATTCCGCGATTTTACGATGCGACGGAAGGAAAAATCTTAGTGGATGGCGTGAATGTTAAGGACTACAGCCACCAAGAATTGAATAATAAGGTGGGCTACATTCCACAAAAAGCAGTTCTCTTTAGCGGCACTATTCGCTCCAATATGGAATTTGGAGAAAGTAGTCAAGGAAAATTAGAGGATGAAGCCATCTGGAAAGCTCTTGAATTGGCCCAAGCCAAAGAGTTTGTTGCCGCAAAAGAAAAGGGCTTGGACACAGAAGTAGCGCAAGGAGGAACCAACTTCTCTGGAGGTCAACGCCAACGCTTAGCCATCGCGCGTGCTCTTGCTCGGAAACCTGAGATCCTCATTTTTGATGATTCCTTCTCAGCCCTGGATTATAAGACGGATTGTATCTTGCGACAAGCCCTGAAAGAAGAGCTGGCAGATACGACCAAATTGATCGTAGCCCAACGGATTTCGACCATTATGGATGCGGACTTGATCTTGGTTTTGGACAAAGGACAAGTCGTCGGTCAAGGAACCCACAAGGAATTGCTTGAGACTAATGAAGTCTACCAAGAAATTGCCTATTCACAATTATCTAAGGAGGAGTTGGAACATGCATAAGACAAAACAAGAATCGTCCCTTTGGAGCCAACTTTCTCCATATTTGAAGGGATTCCGTCTGTTTTTCATCATCGCTATTCTCTTTTCGATTGTGTCCAGCGTCATCACCGTCATTGGACCGGACAAGTTAAAGGAAATCACGGATACTATCACAAAAGGGATGGGTGGGACAATCGATATTGACAAGATTGCCTCGATTGCCCTGACCTTAGCCATCCTTTATGGAGTGGGAGCACTGGTTTCATACAGTAGTAACTTTATCATCTCTACTATGATTCAGCAGTTTGCGGAACGTTTGCGTAATGCTATCGCAGAGAAGATCAATCGCGTGCCCCTACAATATTTCGATAGTCACGAACAAGGAGATACCTTGTCTCGTGTGACCAATGATGTGGATTTGATGACTCAATCCTTTAACCAAAGTTTGGTTCAAATGGTCTCCTCTATCGTCTTATTGATTGGCTCCATCTTTATGATGTTTAAGACGGACTGGCACTTAGCTGTCACAGCGATTGTATCCGTCTTTGCTGGCTTTGCCCTCTCTAGCATCATTATGGTCAAGAGTCAGCCACTCTTTAAGCAACAACAGGACAATCTTGCTAAAGTTTCAGGTTATGTAGAAGAAATCTACAGTGGACACAATGTGGTGATTTCTTATAATGGCCGTCATCAAGCCAAAAATCATTTTGATGCCATCAACCAGGACTTATACCAGAGCATGTGGAAGTCACAATTCTTCTCTGGGATCATGATGCCCTTGATGCAGTTTGTAGGGAATTTTGGTTATGTCATGGTCTGTATCGTAGGGGCCGCCCTCACCATTAATGGGGATATTACCATCGGTACCATTGTGGCCTTTATGACCTATGTCCGTATCTTTACCCAACCAATTGGTCAAATGGCCCAAGGAATTACCCAATTGCAATCGGCCAGTGCTGCTATGGGGCGTGTCTTTGAATTCTTAGACGAAGAAGAAATGGAAGACGAATCCCAAAAAACTCGCCAATTGGAAGCGCCAAAAGGTCATGTCACTTTTGAACATGTGCGCTTTGGCTATTCACCAGACAAGACCATTATCCATGACTTTACAGCTGAAGCGAAGCCTGGACAAAAAGTGGCCATTGTTGGTCCGACAGGCGCTGGTAAGACTACCATGGTCAATCTCTTGATGCGTTTCTACGACATTCAAGCTGGTAAAATTGCCATCGATGGTGTGGATACCAAGGCCATGAGTCGCCAAGAAGTTCATGATGCCTTTTCGATGGTCTTACAAGATACTTGGCTCTTTGAAGGCACTATTCGTGAAAACCTCGTCTTTAATCAAGCCGACATTTCAGATGAAGCGGTCGAAGCGGCAACCCGAGCTGTTGGGGTCCATCACTTTATTCGGACCTTACCGAATGGCTACGAGACCGTATTAGATGATTCAGTGACCTTGTCCGTTGGTCAAAAGCAACTCTTGACCATTGCGCGTGCCCTCTTGAAGGATGCCCCGCTCCTCATCTTGGATGAAGCAACCTCATCTGTCGATACCCGTACAGAAGAGTTAATTCAAAAAGCCATGGACAAACTCATGGAAGGCCGAACTTCCTTTGTCATTGCCCATCGCTTGTCCACTATCCGTAATGCAGATCTGATTCTCGTGATGAAAGATGGAAATATTATCGAGCAAGGCAACCACCAAGAACTCATGAGCCAAAATGGATTCTATGCCGATCTCTACAATAGTCAATTCACAGAAGAAGTGGCTTAACAAAAGAGAGTAGGACAGAAATCGGTAATTCGTTAGAATTCGATTTCGTCGTCCCACCTCCGCACAGTTGAGTAGAGCTGTAAAAGCTGATGAAATCAGCGTAGTAGAGCCCACTCAACCACTGCGT
>NZ_CAJPOU010000072.1 GCF_905372335.1 Streptococcus sp. A12 | reverse complement strand
CTACTGAAACTTTCACCACGGCGGGAAATATCTTCCTTGCAAGCCTCCGGCTTGCATCTTATCTTTCTTTCATAGTTTAGTGTCGTTTCGGACAAGATATCCTAGTTGTAGACAACTACCATAGCCGGTCTTAGGATGCGGTCATGGAGTTTGTAGCCTTTTTGGAAGACTTGTGCGATAGTGTCTGCTGGATGTTCGTCATCAGCTGGGACTGTTTGAATAGCCATATGATAGTTATGGTCAAATTCTCCGTCCGCTGCGATTTCTTCAATCCCTTCTTCTTTCAGGGCGTGAATCAAGCTTTCTTGGACCATTTCCAAGCCCTTCTTCACATCATCTGTCAATCCTTCGACGGCAAGGGCACGTTCGAGGTTGTCCAGTGATGGTAAGATTGCTTTCGCCAAATCTTGGCTACGGTATTTTTGTAATTGTTGACGTTCTTCATTGGCACGGCGCTGAATGTTTTGCATTTCTGCATGAGCTCGAAGGTATTTGTTTTCAAATTCCTCGGCACGCGCTTGTGCTTCTTCTAACTCAGAAGGTTGGTTGCTTTCCTCTACAACTTCTTCGGTTGTCTCGGCAACTTCTTCTTTCACGTCTTCTTTTTTAATATCTTCTGTCAAGGCATACACCCCTTTCATTTGATCTTAATTTACTTCATAATGGTTGCTGTTGAGGTAACGGTAATAATCCGTTAACTTCATGACCAGCACTCGGCCGATAACATTGACCAGGCTAATCACACGCCTGTAGTCCATCTCTACGGGACCAATGACATGCATGAGGGCCATCCCACGATAAGGAACTAAGAACTTGTGACTAATGACCGTCACATTTTTTAAGGCCTTCTCTTGGGATTCCGCAACCAGGATCTGGGTCATTTGGTCTTCCGGCATTCCTCCTCGTAACTCCAAGGCTACGTGCTGGGGATTATCTAAAAACTGATAGGTCTGAAGATCGGCATAGGTTAAGGATGAAACCTTTCCTTCTACAAAGACCAGTTCTTGAAACAGTTGCGAGAAGACGTAATCGAATAGATCCAATACGTTGTCTGTCGTCTTGAAATAGCGCTGTACAATCTGTGGAATCTCCGTCCGTAAGCGGTAGTGGATATCCAAGACCGTATTTCCAATGAAACGTTCTTGAACTAGCTGATGGAAGATTTCCAAGTCACTGGTTAAGAAATTCTTTGGAATAGCAAACTGTACGGTGACAGGCTTTGATTCATCCAAGGTCAACACCGCTAAGGCATCATGGTTGGATAATGGGACAATCTCAAAACCCGTCAAGCGCTGCCGTGTCGGCTCCACATCCTGAATCACCGCGGTGTAGCCCGTCATCTGGGCTAGTAACTTGGCCGTAGCATCCAAGATATCATCTAACTTAAAGGCTTCGAAATCAAAGGCTTTCACCACCTGGTAGACATCTTGCTCATCAATCAACTCTAGATCGAGCGAGTTCTGAACGAAATATTGAAAACCAGCTCGGCTAGGCATTCGACCACTCGAAGTATGGGCCTTTTCTAATAAGCCTTGCTTTTCGAGAGCAGCCATGTCGTTTCGGATGGTCGCACTACTGGATTGAATGACATCTTGTAGTGCTTTTGATCCGACCGGTTCGTGGGTCTTGGCAAAGATATCGACGACAAGATTGAGAATCTCATTTTGACGTTCTGTAACCATGACCTCACCTCTCTTTCGTATTTAGCACTCTAAACACTCAAGTGCTAAACCATGATTCTATTATACACCCTCTCAAAAGAAAGTCAAGAAAAAAATCCAAAAAATTAGCACTCTTTTTTAAAGAGTGCTAAAAATCATTCTTAAGACCGATACTAGGCTGAAAAAAACTATAAACCTGCTTCTTTCAGCTTTTGAATATATTCTTCTAAGACCAGCTGGTGCTTGACCATATACTGGGCATTTTCTACACCGACGTAGCGGAAATGCCAGTTTTCATAGTCCACACCCGTGATTGCGTTTTTCCCTTCCGGATAACGGAGAATAAACCCATATTGTGGCGCCAAGGCAATAATTTGTTGCACTACCTCTTCGGACAGGCCATTTGGGGCACTCATATCAATCGCAAGACCTGTCTGGTGCTCACTAGCTCCTGGAACCTGTACTTGAGCTTGTGCCTGACGCTCTGCTTCTTCATGAGAAAGACCAGTAGCTTCCAACTGTGCTACCCGCTCATTGTAAAGCTCTGTTTGCTCCTCCACACTTCGATAACCGGAAATCAAGGACTCCTCAGGAGCAACTGCCCTTGCTGCCGCTAGAAACTGTTTGGTTTGTTCTGCGATCCGACTGTCCACCTTGATTTCTTCAACATCAGCTAACTGAGGATTCAGCTCGTCTAACTTGTTATCCCGGTTGACCAGGACTAGGTTCCAATCCTTACTAGAAACTTGAGGAAGGTCTGTCATAGGTTTTTCTTCCTTTTTCTCAACCTTTTTTGGAGTAGTCGTTTCTACTTTTTTATCTTCAACAGAGCCCATATGAAGCCATTGAGGTTTCAAATAGAAAATACCCACTCCTGCTCCGATTAGACAGAGGCCTAAACAGCAGAGTACGATCCAGCTAACTTTCTTTTCTCTTTTCTTGGCAAGTTTATATTTAGTCATGATCTCCCTCTAACCATTTCGCTCCAACCTGGCGGTATGACAGATCTCCAACTGCTTCTAGTTTAAATTGGCCATCTTCATACTCAATAACAGTCACACTACCATTGTCCAAGACCAATTCTTTAAAAGCTTTTGGATCAATCAGGTAAATCAAGGTACTGATGGTCATCCCATGACTGACCACGATGGCATTCCCGCCACCCTTAGACTCGACATCTTTTGCAATTGCCGTAAAGCCATCCAAGATGCGGTCACGAAGGGTTTCCCAGGACTCTGCCCAGCCGGCTGTGTCCACTTCGACAATCCCTTCTGCCAACTCCATCAAGCTCAAATGATGGAAGTCATCAACCCGAAAGACACGTGGCAAAACGCCCAAAAAGAGTTCCCCGTCATAGGCTCCATCAAAACTTCCAAAGCACCATTCGCGGATGCGCTTATCATAACGGTAAGGAATCTTACCCGTTAACCCTAATTCTTCTAGCACAATCCCCATGGTTTGAATGGTTCGACCGGAGTCGCTGGACACCGCTTGTTGGAACTGAATCCCGGCTTCACGTAGACCAATCCCCAATTCGTGAATCCCTCGTTCCCCAGCTTCCGTCAAGGGACTATCAGACCAACCTTGGGCACGACCAATGGTATTAAACATGGTTTTTCCATGACGGGAAATATACAATTTTGTCTTTGCCATTTTTATCCTCCTGCAATTGTTTTCTTCTTATATAATCTATCTTATTTTTTTACATCAAGTTCTTCTGAGTGGGCTGCTAACCAGTTAGCACCCAGCTTGCGGTATGACTCATCTCCGATGGTCTGGATTGAAAATTGTCCATTTTCGTATTCTATCAAGGTGACACTACCATTTTCAACCCTTGGATCCAGCTCAATCTCTGGATTCAAAATACACACAAAGGAACCAATGGTCATGCTGTGACTAACAACCAAGGCATTTCCACCACCCTTGGCTTCAACTTCCTTGGCAATCTCCTCAAAGCCATCTACAATCCGTTTTTTCAACACATCCCATGGTTCAGCCCAACCAGCTGTATCTACTTGGTAGATTCCATTCGCCAGTTCTTCCAAGGTAAGCTTCTTATAGTCTTCAATATCTAAAACCCGAGGAACAACTCCACGGAAAAGTTCCCCTCCGTAGGCACCATCAAAACTTCCAAAACACCATTCCCGGATCTTTTTGTTGAAAGTATAAGGAATCTGATCTGTGAGCCCAAGCTCGTCTAAAACAATTCCCATGGTTTGAATAGCACGACCTGAATCGCTGGAAACAGCACGGACAAAGTCCAAACCAGATTCTCTCAAACCAACCCCCAATTCACGGATGTCTTCTTCTCCTTGAGCAGTTAAAGGTGTATCCGACCAACCTTGGGCACGACCTATCGTATTAAACATGGTTTTTCCATGCCGGATAATAAATAATCTTGTATTCACCATGTGATCTCCTTTTACGTCCTTCTATTATATCATTTTTTATAAGGAAACTGGCAGCGATGACCTCTCGATTCACTTTCACTTCCTCAGCCAACATTAAAAGCCCTAAGCAAAAATCCTGCTCCAGGGCCATTTTTTAATTTTTAAAACTATGAACTGGGGCCGGAATTTGACCACCACGGGCAATAAAGTCAGCTGATGAAGCCTTGTTGACCTTCATCACTGGAGCAGACCCAAGAAGCCCTCCCAGCTCTAACATATCACCTTCTTCTCCATAAGGAATGATCCGAACCGCTGTTGTCTTTTGGTTGATAACGCCGATAGCTGCTTCGTCGGCAATCATGGCCGCAATGGTCGAATCTGGAGTATCAGCTGGGATGGCAATCATATCCAGACCGACGGAACAGATAGCTGTCATGGCTTCCAATTTTTCCAGGTTGATATGGCCGGATTGGACTGCCGCAATCATCCCCTCATCTTCTGAGACCGGAATGAAGGCACCTGACAAACCACCGACTTGGTTACAAGCCATAATGCCACCTTTTTTCACTTGGTCATTGAGTAGAGCCAGCGCTGCTGTTGTCCCGTGGGTTCCTACTACTTCAAGCCCCATGGCCTCAAGGACACGGGCAACCGAATCCCCAACAGCTGGCGTTGGGGCGAGGGACAAGTCCACAATCCCAAACTCTACTCCTAGGCGTTCACTAGCCATTTGACCTACCAATTGGCCGACACGGGTAATCTTGAAGGCTGTCTTCTTGACTGTTTCAGCCAACACATCAAAGCTTGCACCGGGAACTTTTTCAATCGCCCGTTGGACGACACCAGGTCCTGAAACCCCAACGTTGATGACGACATCTGCTTCACCGACACCGTGGAAGGCTCCCGCCATAAAGGGATTATCTTCTACCGCATTAGCAAAGACAACGAGTTTACCTGGTCCCATTGGATCTGCTTGGGAAGCTTCTTTAATGATGCGCCCCATGTCTCGGACAGCGGTCATATTGATCCCTGTCTTAGTCGATCCAATATTGACTGAAGAACAGACAAAATCTGTCTCCGCAAGGGCACGAGGAATCGAATTAATGAGGATTTCATCCCCTTTTTGGTAGCCTTTTTGAACAAGAGCTGAGAAGCCACCGATAAAGTTGACCCCAACCTCTTTCGCCGCACGATCCAGCGCCTTGGCAAAGGGTACATAGTCTGTCGCATTGGTTGCTGCTCCGATAATGGAAATCGGAGTGACAGAAACCCGCTTGTTCACAATTGGAATACCGAGTTCTGCCGCGATCTCATCCCCCACAGCCACCAAATCTTTGGCCTTTGTCACAATCTTATTGTAGACTTTTTCTGCCGCCTTATCGATATCCGGATCAATACAATCTAGAAGCGAGATCCCCATAGTGATGGTCCGAACATCGAAGTTCTGCTCCTCAATCATGGCAATGGTTTCTGTTACCTGTCTAATGTCCATAAATTCTCAACCCCTATCTTACAAATTGTGCATGGCATCAAAAATCGCTGCGCTTTGAATATTGATTTTCACATGCAGAGACTGACCGAATTCTTCCAACTCTGAACGAAGCTGTGTGAAATCTTTTTTCTCATCGGATGATACGACTGCCATCATGGTGAAGTACTCATCCAATACTGTTTGAGAGATATCATCGATATTGAGTCCCAATTCTGCTATTTTCGTTGCGACACCCGCTACGATTCCTTTTTGGTCTTTTCCAACGACTGTAATAATTGCTTTCATGTCACTGCTCCATTCTATCTATTTGCTTCCATTGTAGCATA
>NZ_CAJPOU010000071.1 GCF_905372335.1 Streptococcus sp. A12 | reverse complement strand
AAGTATAGAAAACATCCTCTAAAGATGTACATGAAAATTATAGAAAGGAACAAAGAGTGTTCGGGGAATTGAACCCGAGCGGAAAGCTTGGAAATTAGATAAACCGCCTAAGAAATCAGGATTTCTTGTCGGTTTCCTAAATTTCAGTCGCTTTCTGTTCGCTCTTAGTATCTTGTATGAACAATACTGAATTTTATGACCGTTTGGGCGTTTCAAAGAATGCATCTCAGGATGAGATCAAGAAAGCCTATCGGAAATTATCTAAAAAATATCACCCAGATATCAACAAGGAGCCTGGTGCTGAGGAAAAGTACAAGGAAGTTCAAGAAGCTTATGAGACTTTGAGCGATGAACAAAAGCGGGCGGCTTACGACCAATATGGTGCTGCAGGAGCCAACGGTGGTTTTGGTGGCTTCGGTGGCGGAGCTGGTGGTTTCGGTGGTTTTAATGGCACTGGCTTTGGTGGTTTTGAGGACATTTTCTCAAGCTTCTTTGGAGGTGGCGGTGCAAGCCGCAATCCGAATGCTCCACGTCAGGGAGATGATCTTCAGTACCGCGTAAACCTCAAATTTGAAGAAGCCATCTTTGGAACTGAGAAGGAAGTCAAGTACCATCGGGAAGCTAGCTGTCGGACATGTGATGGGACTGGTGCTAAGCCAGGAACGAGCCCTGTAACTTGTGGACGTTGTCATGGTTCTGGGGTTATCAATGTGGATACGCAAACCCCGCTTGGGATGATGCGCCGTCAAATCACCTGTGATGTCTGTCATGGACGCGGTAAAGAAATTAAAGATCCTTGTACAACCTGTCATGGGACTGGTCACGAGAAGCAAGCCCACAGTGTCAATGTGAAAATCCCTGCTGGGGTTGAAACAGGTCAACAAATCCGCCTCTCTGGTCAAGGAGAAGCTGGATTTAATGGAGGGCCATACGGAGATCTCTATGTGGTGGTCAACGTTGAGCCGAGCGACAAATTTGAGCGTGATGGATCAACCATCTACTATAAATTGAACTTGAACGTTGTTCAGGCTGCTCTTGGGGATACGGTCCATGTTCCAACGGTTCACGGCGATGTTGACTTGGTCATCCCTGAAGGAACCCAGACAGGTAAGAAATTCCGCCTCCGCGGTAAAGGAGCACCAAGCTTGCGTGGAGGCTCTGTAGGAGATCAATATGTATCTGTTAATGTGGTGACACCAACAGGTCTAAATGACAAGCAAAAAGAAGCCCTTCGTGCATTTGCGGAAGCAAGTGATTTGAAGGTCAATCCAAAGAAAAAAGGCTTCTTTGATAAGGTTAAAGATGCCTTGGATGATTTATAAAATAAAAGAAGATTTGGTTTTTCCAATCTTCTTTTTTTATCAAGAAAAACACCTCCGAAACCAAAGGCTTCAGAGGTGTGGCAAAAGAATCAAATTAAACAAGACCTTGGGCAATCATCGCATTTGCGACATTTTCAAAGGCTGCGATATTAGCACCCGCAAGGTAATCTTTACCAAGACCGTATGTTTCAGCAGTTGTTTTAGCTGTGTTGAAGATGTTGGTCATGATGTCTTTGAGGCGTCCATCAACTTCTTCACGAGTCCATGAAAGGCGAAGGCTGTTTTGGCTCATTTCAAGCGCTGAAACGGCAACCCCACCAGCATTGGCCGCTTTAGCAGGTCCATAAAGGATGCCGTTTTCTTTGTAGACTTTGATGGCTTCAAGGTCGCTAGGCATGTTGGCTCCTTCAGAAACAACTTTTACCCCTTGAGCAACCAAGCGTTTCGCTGCTTCACCGTTGATCTCATTTTGAGTTGCACATGGAAGAGCGATATCATAGTTGCCAGCGTAAGTCCATACAGATCCTTCGTAGTAAGTAGCAGTTGGTTTTTCTGCAGCATACTCGGTCAAACGAGCACGACGTTTTTCTTTGACGTCTGTAAGAAGGTCAAAGTCAATACCGTTTTCGTCGATCACGTAACCGTTTGAGTCAGAGACAGAGATAACAGTTGCACCAAGTTCAGTTGCTTTTTGAAGAGCGTATTGAGCTACGTTACCAGAACCTGAGATTACGACTTTCTTACCAGCAAAGCTGTCGCCGTTAGCTTTGAGCATTTCTTCCGTATAGTAAACCAAACCATAACCAGTTGCTTCTGGACGGATCAAGCTACCACCGAAACCAAGAGGTTTACCAGTCAAGACCCCGGCATCAAATTGGCGAAGACGTTTGTATTGTCCGTAAAGGTAACCAATCTCACGTCCACCAACCCCGATATCACCAGCTGGGACATCAAGAGAAGGACCGATGTGTTTTTGCAATTCAGTCATGAAGCTTTGGCAGAAACGCATCACTTCAGCGTCTGTTTTTCCTTTAGGATCGAAGTCAGATCCACCTTTACCACCACCGATAGGAAGGCCAGTCAAGACGTTTTTGAAGATTTGTTCGAAGCCGAGGAATTTCAAAATCCCTTGGTTAACTGTTGGGTGGAAACGAAGTCCGCCTTTGTAAGGTCCAACAGCTGAGTTAAATTGAACACGGTAACCACGGTTAACTTGAACTTTTCCATCACGGTCAACCCAAGGAACACGGAAGCTAATCACGCGCTCAGGCTCAGTGATACGTGCCAAGATGTTTTCTTTGATGTATTCTGGATGTTTTTCAAATACAGGTTCCAAAGTGCTAAGAAACTCTTCAACAGCTTGAAGGAATTCCGCTTCATGGCCGTTGCGAGCTTTTACGGTTTCGAAAGTGCTTTGGATATATTCTTTTGCAGTTGTCATCATGTTTCTCCTTTTTTCATTGAAACGAATTCCAGCAGGTTAGCGAACTTACTGGTATATGGAGGCACTGCTGAAAGCAATGTCATGTTTTATTACGTCGATAATTATAGCAGACTTTTTTTGACTTGTAAAGAAAAAAGTTGAATTTTCTGAAAATTTTCACAACTACCTATGAAGTGGGGAAAATGGATGCGAAAGGACGATAGGAGATTGGATGAATGTCTGATTTTTCTCCTCTATATAGAAAATAAATGGATAACATTTAAGGTGATTTTTTTCAATTTCCGTACGTTTCTTGCTCTTTTTTGGTTTTCTAGTCATGAATCCTCCTTTTCGTGCTATAATGGCTGTAAGAATTCATTTCAAGGAGAAGAAGATGGTATCGACAAAGACGCAAATTGCTGGTTTTGAATTTGGCAACTGCCTGATGAATGCGGCAGGTGTGGCCTGTATGACCACTGAGGAATTAGAGGAAGTGAAGAACTCAGCTGCTGGGACCTTTGTGACCAAAACAGCGACCTTGGAGTTCCGTGCTGGAAATCCAGAGCCACGCTACCAAGATGTCCCACTTGGCTCGATCAATTCGATGGGGCTACCTAACCAAGGCTTGGACTATTATTTGAATTACCTATTGGAGTTGCAAGAAACGGATCCTGACCGGACTTTCTTCCTATCTCTTGTCGGTATGTCTCCTGAGGAAACCCACACCATCTTGAAAAAGGTGCAAGAAAGTGATTTTAAAGGTTTGACTGAATTGAACCTTTCTTGTCCTAATGTTCCGGGAAAACCTCAGATCGCCTATGATTTTGAGACGACGGACCGAATCCTGTCAGAGGTCTTTGCCTATTTCACCAAACCTCTTGGGATCAAGTTGCCACCTTATTTTGATATCGTTCATTTCGACCAAGCTGCAGCGATCTTTAACAAATACCCGCTCAAGTTTGTCAACTGCGTTAATTCGATCGGAAATGGTCTCTACATCGAGGATGAATCCGTGGTGATCCGTCCTAAGAACGGCTTTGGTGGGATTGGTGGCGAATACATCAAACCAACGGCTCTCGCCAATGTCCATGCCTTTTACCAACGGCTGAATCCAGAAATTCAGATTGTGGGGACTGGGGGCGTCTTGACTGGTCGCGATGCCTTTGAACATATCCTTTGTGGCGCGAGTATGGTACAAATCGGAACCACGCTTCATAAAGAAGGAGTGGGGGCTTTTGAACGCATCACTGCGGAGCTCAAAGCCATCATGGAAGAAAAAGGCTACCAAAGTCTAGAAGACTTCCGTGGGAAACTGCACTACATTGACTAATTTTTTGAAAAGAACTTCCTCGAGTGGAAACTTGGGGAAGTTTTTTATGGTTTCTTATCCAGAGAGAACATTCTGTTCCTAGTTTTAGAGATTTTCTATTTTTATAGAGAGAAAAAGGTGTACAATGGAGGTGAAAAGGAAGGTGATTTCGATGGGAGAAAGGGATGTGATTCAAGAGGCGAGGATGAAGATCGAAACTCTCCAAACAGCCTTTTCCAGGGAATGCAAAGCCAGTCCTGATGCCTTTCGATTTAAAGAAAATCTAGATCAGATGTTGAAAGTTTTATTGAAGGCTAGGCAGGTAGACAACCGCCTGTTGATCGAGTTGGAAAAGTTTTATCAGACCGCCAGTCTATTGATTGGTCTGGGTGGGCTAGCATTGAACGAAGAAGCCTTTCAAGCTTGGCGAGCTTATGATCACTGGCATTATGAGGTTGTGAAGTCTCAGTTACAGGTCTACGGACCGACGATGGTTTTGTAGTTGATGCTAGCTTTGTGTTTATCCACAGATATTCAAAGGAGGTGTGGGACATGTCTCTCATGCATGATTTTTTCCATCAGTTTTTAGTGTCTCTACGAAATCTTGGTTATTCGCTCTTTTTCTTATTTGAAAAATAAGTGGGAGTGCCTTTATCCCTTTTACTAGTATAGTAGAAGGGATTTTTGATGCAGAATCCTTGAAAATCTGAGGCTCTTGGATTATGATGGAGCTAATAGATGTTAAGCGTTCCTCTTAGGGAATGCAGGAAGCGAGGAAAAAAGATGGCAGAGATTTATCTAGCAGGTGGCTGTTTTTGGGGCTTAGAGGAGTATTTTTCTCGGATCCCTGGTGTAGAAAAGACGACGGTGGGCTATGCCAATGGCCAGGTAGAAACGACCAATTATCAATTGATCAAGGAAACGGATCACGCAGAGACCGTACAAGTCGTCTATGATCCAGACAAGATTACCCTACGAGCGATTCTGCTCTACTTTTTCCGGGTGATTGATCCCTTGTCCATTAACAAACAGGGAAATGATCGAGGTCGCCAATATCGGACCGGTGTCTATTATACAGACGAGGCAGATCGTGAGGTGATTGCCCACCTGTTCGCGGAAGAAGAGGAACAACTTGGAAGCAAAATCGCGGTTGAGTTGGAACCCTTGCGTCACTATATCTTGGCTGAGGACTACCACCAAGACTACCTCAAGAAGAATCCTGGGGGCTATTGCCATATCGATGTGACGGATGCAGCCCAACCCTTGATTGATCCGGCGGCCTATCAGAAGCCAGATCAAGAAACCTTAAAGGCGAAACTGACAGCAGAGCAGTACCAAGTTACCCAAGAAAGCGCGACGGAACGCCCGTTCCACAATGTCTATGATCAGACCTTTGAAGAGGGTGTCTATGTGGATATTACGACTGGGGAACCTCTCTTTTTTGCCAAGGATAAGTTTGCTTCTGGCTGTGGCTGGCCAAGTTTCTCCCGTCCCATTGCCAAAGATGTCATCCACTATTACCAGGACCATAGCCACGGGATGGAGCGGATCGAAGTTCGTTCCCGCTCAGGCAATGCCCATCTAGGCCATGTCTTCACCGATGGACCCAAAGACCAAGGTGGCCTTCGCTATTGCATCAACTCGGCCTCACTGCGCTTTATTCCAAAAGAGGAAATGGAGCGAGAAGGTTATGGATATTTGTTAAAGGCTTTGAGATAAGAGGGCTTTTCTATTAGATCGAAAAACGGAGTTTATGATGGAAAATAGAAATTTGTGGTTAACAATTTTTTCACTTTCGGCTATGGTAACTCTGATTGGATTAGGATTTACTGCCTATAATCATTTTGTATTCCATCAACCTTTTATGAATCGGACGACAAAAGGGTTGCTTTCGGCCTTTTTCATAAGTCTTGTCATGGTTTCGATTAGCTTGTCCAAATCAAACGATAAGAAGCGATG
>NZ_CAJPOU010000070.1 GCF_905372335.1 Streptococcus sp. A12 | reverse complement strand
AGGAGAATTTGGAGCCTATAGAGGAGATTGGTGTTGAGTTTGTATTGCGTCCCTGAAAGCACCAAGCCCTTGAGTTGTGGCAAGTCTTGACTGGAGAGATCAAGAGCGAGAACACCTCCCAGTGAGAGTCCAACCAGAATAAAGGGTTCGCTTTCCTGCTGGAGGTACTCCATCAATCTTTCTTTGGACTCTTGGTAGCTTTCGCTTGGGTGGGAGAAAATAGCGAAAGATTCAGATTGCAAGGGGGAAAGTGCATCTTGGACCCCTTGCCAAGAGTGAGCATCCTGGCCTAGGCCATGTAAAAAAATAAGTTTCATTATGAGTCCTTTCTTTGAAGATTGAGTGCATATAGGCCACGCAGGGCATTGCAGGCATAGACTTGGTCAGCGACTTCTAAATCCTTCAGCGTTAACAGTTTTTCCTCTACTTGTCCAGTTTCTAAGAGATAGCGGCGGTAAATCCCGTCGAGGATAGGGAGGTGAGCTGGAGGGGTATAGAGATTGCCGTCAATCTCAAGGATGAGATTTCCGATGGTCGTCTCTAGCAAGGTCCCGTCTTCTAAATAGTAGATCTGCTCCTGTTCTGACTGGCTGAGATGGTCTCTCTGACTCGTTTTGAAATAGGTAAAAGGTCGGTCTAATGGAGCAGTTTGTTTTCTTAGTTGAGCTTGCAGATAGCTAGCTGGCAAGTCCTTCAGCTCGGCGATAGCCAGCTGGAAGGACCCGTTTTTTTGCAAGGCAATGCGGCAACGATAGTCAAGGCTAGGATCCAAATGGGCAAGCTCTTCTTGAAGTTTTTTCAGGAGTTTTGCTTCATCATAAGGATAGGCAAAGTAGCGACTGGCCTCTCTCAAACGGGTCAGGTGTTGCTCCAGGAAGGTCAACTCTCCTTGGTGGATACGACCAGTTGTCAAGAGGTCAAAACGAGGCTCTTGTCGGTAGAGGACAGCAGACTTTTGCTTGGTCTCCTGGTATTCACTTTCCCATTTGCTGTCCCAAGTGATGCCTCCACCTACGCCATAGATGGATTGATTACCCAGCATTTGAAGGGTTCGAATGGCCACATTAAAAATTCGTTTGCCTTTTGGAAGAAGAATACCAATCGTTCCACAGTAGACGCCACGAGGAGCAACCTCTGTCTGTTGAATAATTTCCATAGTGGAAATCTTCGGTGCCCCTGTGATGGAACCGCAAGGAAAGAGGGCCTGGAAGGTTTGGACTAGGTCGACTTCGGGACGTAAGCGACTTTCAATGGTTGAGGTCATCTGCCAAACAGTAGAGTATTGCTCAACCTGGCAGAGATGGGCCACCTGCTCACTTCCAATTTCCGAAATCCGGTTCATGTCATTGCGGAGGAGATCGACAATCATCATGTTTTCTGCTCGATTTTTGGGATCGGCTTCTAGCCAAGTGGCTTCCTTGAGGTCGGCTTGGTTGGTGAGACCACGACGAGTCGTCCCTTTCATAGGGCGGGTGATTAGTAGCCTGTCATCTTGTTCAAAAAAGAGCTCAGGACTAATAGAGAGGATGGACACATCATTGTGCTGGATGAAGGCATTGTAATGGGCCTTTTGCTCCACCACCAAGCGATTGTAGATGGCCAAAGGATCAGCCTCTAGCTCTTGAGAAAGCTGGACGGTGTAGTTGACCTGATAGGTATCCCCTTGACGGATGTGGTGCTGGATGGTCTCGATAGCTTTTCGATAAGCAGGCGCCTCTACCTCTTCCTGCCAATTGGCTGGAAGATCCAATGCCTCGTAGTCCTCTGGGAAAGGAAGGGTTTCTACTTTCTCGTGGATGGTGAAATAAAGGAGGTATTCTCCCATGAGAGGTGCTGGGTGGACGGCTAATTTTTTCTCAAAAGCAGGAGCGGCTTCATAGCTGACATAGCCTACGGCATAATAACCAGCCTCCTGATAGGCTTCTACCTCTCTCAGAAGAGTCTCTACTTGGTCGAGGTCTCTTGTTTTTAATTCCTTTAGTGGCTTGGTGAAAAGGTATCGCAATCCAAGCTCTTTAAAATCAATAATCGTTTGTTTATGCATGCTTTGAGTATATCAAAAATAGAGGAAAAAAGGTAGATAAGGAGGCAAGGATTCCTTGCTTGGTCCTCTCTTTCATGCTAAAATAACCATAGAATCTGCATTTGGCGAAGGAGTAGGATCATGAAAAAGAATTCCCTCTATAACACTTCCAGTATTAGTCTTTTTCAATACCTCTTTGCGATTGCAGTGATTTTGGTGCATAGTGGTCGCTTAACTTCCTATGAGCCAGTGCATTTTGGCCTCAAGAGTATCCTTGGACGGCTAGCGGTGCCATTTTTTATCGTCTGTGCCAGCTTTTTCCTCAAGCCATCACTAAGAGATGCAAGGAAAATGAAGGCCTATCTGGTCAAAATCGTAAAAACCTATTTATTTTGGAGTTGTGTCTATCTTCCCTATGCCTGGGTCTTTTTTTCTAGTCTCCATCTCCCTGTCTATCTCTTTCCAGCAGGCGTTCTGATTGCTCTTCTCTATCTGGGAATGTGCTACCAACTCTGGTATATCCCAGCCTTTTTGCTGGGCTTGTTTTTGGTCAATCAATTGGTCAAACGCCTAGGTATGGTTTGGACGGGGGTGATCACCTTTCTTCTATACTGCTGGGGTTTGATCGAGACCTATTCAGCTTATCTGGACACTACAAGTCTTCTCAAGGGTTACCAGCTCTACAGCAATTTATTTTTTACAGCGCGAAATGGTCTCTTTTACACGCCCATTTTTATCTATATGGGATACTATCTGTATGATCATTTTCATGCACAAACTTTTAGCATTCACCGTTGGCAAAAGCTAGCTCTTGCCTTTGGTTTGCTCTGCCTAGAAGGTATCATCATTTTCCAACATGAAGGAATCGATAAGAACTTTTTCTTTCTCCTTCCTGTTGTGACCGTTTATTTTGTCAATGCCTGCCTACGATCGTCTTTTTTGAAAAGCTATGATTTACAGTATTTAAAGCAGATGAGTATAGCCCTTTACTTTTCGCATCCGATCTTTATCGAGTTGGCGCGCTATGGCTTTAGAACTCTCCCACTCACTTATCCAGATAGGGGCAAGCTGATTTTTGTAACGGCTTTGTTTGGCAGTCATCTCTTTGGATTGGCCATGCTCTCTTATCACAATTGGCAAAAAGAAAAGAAAAACAGAAGTCTTGAAAAAGAAAGTCTCTAAAGAGACTTTCTTTTCTATTTTAAGGGAGAAGGATAGATCCACTAAGAGTTGCAATTCTTTTCAAGTTTGGTTATGATGTAAGGGATTACAAGTAAAGTCAAAAAGGAGAAGCGCATGAAGAAAAAATGGTGGCATGATGCTGTGATTTATCAAATCTATCCCAAGAGTTTTTTAGATAGCAATGGAGATGGAATCGGTGACCTCAAGGGGATCATCAGTAAACTGGATTATTTGGAGAAGTTAGGCATTACGGCTATTTGGCTGTCTCCTGTCTACCAAAGCCCTATGGATGATAATGGCTACGATATATCTGATTATGAGGCTATTGCTTCCATCTTTGGCACCATGGAAGATATGGAAACATTGATTGCGGAGGGGCAAAAGCGCGGTATTAAAACGATCATGGATTTGGTGGTCAACCATACATCTGATGAGCATGCTTGGTTTATCGAAGCCAAGGAAAATCCAAACAGTCCAGAGCGGGACTACTATATTTGGAGGGACCAACCCAATGATCTTGTCTCTACCTTCAGTGGTTCAGCTTGGGAATTTGATCCGGCTTCCCAGCAATATTATTTGCACTTCTTTAGTAAGAAGCAACCGGACCTGAATTGGGAAAATGAGACCCTTCGGCAGAAGATTTATGACATGATGAACTTTTGGATAGACAAGGGGATCGGTGGTTTTCGGATGGATGTCATCGACATGATTGGGAAAATTCCTGATCAGAAGATCGTAGCCAATGGTCCCATGCTCCACCCTTATCTGAAAGAAATGAATCGAGCGACATTCGGGGATAAGGATTTGTTAACGGTCGGGGAGACCTGGGGAGCGACACCTGAGATTGCCAAGCAATACTCTGGTCCTGATAATGAAGAATTGTCAATGGTCTTTCAATTTGAACACATCGGGCTTCTCTTCCAAGAGGGGCAACCCAAATGGCACTATGCGAAGAAGCTCAATGTTCCTAAGTTGAAAGAAATCTTTAACAAGTGGCAGACGGAGCTGGGCATGGACGAAGGCTGGAACTCTCTCTTTTGGAACAACCATGACCTCCCTCGGATTGTTTTTGCCTGGGGAGATGACCAAGTCTATCGGGTGAAGTCCGCTAAGGCCCTAGCCATTCTTCTTCATTTGATGAGAGGGACACCTTATATCTACCAGGGGGAAGAAATTGGAATGACCAACTATCCTTTTAAGAGCCTAGACGAAATCGAAGATATTGAGTCTATTAACTACGCCAAGGAAAGCCTCGAAAAGGGAGTGGAGCTAGATACCATTATGGACCAGATCCGACATATTGGCCGGGACAATGCTCGGACTCCGATGCAGTGGTCCAAGCAGCCACAGGCTGGTTTTACAACCGGTCAACCTTGGCTAGCTGTTAATCCAAACTATCAGGAAATCAATGTGGAAGCGGCTTTGGCTGATCCTTCATCCATTTTCTATATCTACCAACAATTGGTTGCCCTCCGTAAGGAGCAAGACTGGTTGATTTCTGCAGATTTTGAGCTAGTGGATACAACTGATCAAGTCTTTGCCTACAAACGAGTAGATGGGGAGCAACGCTACTTGATTGTGGTCAATTTGTCTAGTCAAGTCCAGAGCTTTGAACTGGAGGAAGACTATCAGGAGGTCCTCATTAGCAATACCAATGTAGAGCAGGTCAAACAGACAAAAGTATTGGAACCTTGGGATGCTTTTTGTGTGCAATTGACTAGAGCATAAGTTCCTACAAAAAAAGAAGCAGATAGCTTCTTTTTTTGTTCTAGCGGAGACGAGGACTGTCCAATGGGAGGGGCCTCGGTCTGTCTAGTAGAAACCTTATAGTTATTTTTTATAAGAACTATTAGTTCTGGTCAATGGCAAGCGACGAAAACCCTTGATCTATAAGGTTATAGCTTCTGGCTATATCGTAAACCATTGAAAAGCAATTATACAGAAGGGGCTTCTTCTGATAAGATAGACTCAACTTGAATTTTTGGAGGACAAAACATGTCAACTACAATTATCGGATTCCCTCGTTTGGGTGAATTCCGCGAACTAAAATTTACAACTGAGAAATATTTTAGAAACGAAATTACAGCTGAAGATTTGTTGGATGCTGCAAAAGAATTGCGTGCCAAACACTGGAACATTGTCAAAGAAAAAGGCATTACTGAAATCCCATCAAATGACTTTTCACATTATGACAACTTCCTAGATGCCGCTTTCCTCTTCAACGTGGTTCCTGCATCGGTTCAAAACTTGGACTTGTCTGACTTTGAACGCTACTTTGCTTTGGCGCGTGGTTACCAAGGTGAAAAAGGGGATGTGCGTGCTCTTCCAATGAAGAAATGGTTCAACACCAACTACCACTACATCGTTCCAAAATTTGAAAAAACAACAGAAGTCAAATTGGCTGGTCACAAGATTTTTGATGAGTACCAAGAAGCCAAAGAATTGGGTCTTGACACTCGTCCGGTTGTGGTTGGGCCATTCACTTTCCTTCAATTATCAGACTTCGAAGAAGGCGTGAAAGCTGAAGACTTCGTGGATAGCTTAGTAGCTGCTTACCAAGATGTTTTTGCTAAATTGGCAGAGCTTGGTGCAACTCGTATTCAATTGGACGAAGCTGCTCTTGTTAAAGATTTGTCAGCTGAAGAAAAAGCTCTCTTCTTGAACCTCTACAACAAACTCTTGGCTGACAAGAAAGGTCTTGAAGTCTTGATCCAAACTTACTTTGGTGATGTTCGTGATGTCTACAATGACCTTGTGAACTTGCCAGTAGATGCGATTGGTTTGGACTTTGTGGAAGGGAAGAAAACTCTTGAACTCGTTAAAGGTGGCTTCCCAGCTGA
>NZ_CAJPOU010000069.1 GCF_905372335.1 Streptococcus sp. A12 | reverse complement strand
GCTATGATATGATCGGGGTTTACGAAGAGATTGGACGGATTCCTCAGGATACGATCGGGACACCAGACATGCATTTCTTCATATACGAGTCTTATTTGATTTTTGACCACAAGAAGGAAAAAGTCTATGTGGTGGAAGACAATATCTACTCTGGTCGAAGCAATGATGCGGTCCGCCAATCACTGGGGCAAGTGGTGACCGATCTGCAAACCCAAGCGCCCAACGAGTTCACCCCTCAGGCCTTGCAGGCCCTCCACTTCACCAATCATATCGAGAAAGAAGTCTTTATGGAGATGGTTGCTAAGGTCAAGAAACTGATCCGTGAAGGCGATATGTTCCAATGTGTCCTCAGTCAACGCTTCTCAGCAGACTTTGAGGGTGATCCCTTGGATTATTACCGGAATTTGCGCGTGACCAACCCATCTAACTATCTCTATTT
The DNA here is from genome assembly GCF_905372335.1 of Streptococcus sp. A12. Taxonomy (GTDB): domain Bacteria; phylum Bacillota; class Bacilli; order Lactobacillales; family Streptococcaceae; genus Streptococcus. Next base: position 5,630 of record NZ_CAJPOU010000069.1, on the reverse strand, counting down.
CTATGACTTTGATCACTACCAGATCATTGGAGCCAGTCCTGAAAGTCTGGTATCGGTGAAGAAGGGAGAGGTGACCACTAATCCAATCGCCGGAACCCGACCTCGTGGAGCAACGGAAGAAGAGGACCAAGCCCTGGCTCATGAACTCCTTCACGATATCAAGGAAACAGCCGAGCACCGCATGCTGGTAGATCTGGGCCGCAATGATATCGGGAAAATCGCTCAAAACGGGACGGTCGAAGTGACCAAGTATATGGAAGTCGAGTATTTCCGATATGTCATGCACCTGACCAGTGTGGTCAAGGGGCAACTCCTGCCACACCTAACAGCTCTCGATGCACTCAAATCCACTTTGCCAGCTGGGACAGTCTCTGGAGCTCCTAAGATTCGGGCCATGCGTCGGATCTATGAGTTGGAACAGGAAAAACGTGGCGTCTATGCAGGGGCTATCGGCTACCTCTCAGCGACAGGGGATATGGACTTCGCCATTGCCATTCGGACCATGATCCTCAAGAATCAAAAGGCCTACGTCCAAGCAGGAGCAGGGATTGTCTACGACAGTGTTCCGGAGAATGAATTTTACGAAACGATTAACAAGGCAAAATCGATGACAAGAATAGGAGATGTTCAATGATTATATTAGTGGATAATTATGATTCCTTCACCTATAATTTGGCCCAATACTTGGGAACTTATACAGAGGTTGAGGTCTTGCGAAATGATGATGAGCGCTTGTATGAGCAGGCGGAAGTAGCAGATGCCCTCGTCTTCTCCCCAGGTCCAGGCTGGCCAGCAGATGCTGGGAAAATGGAAGCCATGATCAAGGACTTTGCAGGTAAGAAACCAATGTTGGGGATTTGCCTGGGGCATCAAGCCCTAGCTGAGACCTTTGGCGGCAAGTTGCGACTGGCTAAGAATGTCATGCATGGCAAACAAAGCAAGATTTCCCTTGAAACGCCATCTCCCATTTTCAAGGATATTGAGAATGATGTGCCTATCATGCGTTACCATTCTATCGTCGTTGACCAAATGCCAGAAGAATTTGAGGTCACAGCCATCACTACGGACGACCAAGAAATCATGGCCATCCAACACAAGAGCCTGCCCATCTACGGACTTCAGTATCATCCTGAGAGTATCGGTAGTCCAGATGGTCTAAAAATGATCGAAAATTTTGTGAAGCTGGTCCTAGACTAGACCAGCAGTTCCAAGCAGCTAAAATATCTATTAAAACGTGTAGAAAAGATAAGAGGAAACCCTTATGAAAGAACTATTCTTACAAATCTCTAATCGCCAAGACTTGACGCAAGAGCAAGTCCAAGAAGTCTTTGATCAAATCTTGCAGAACCAACTATCAGAAAGTCAAATCGCTGCCTTTTTGATGGGACTCAAAACCAAGGGAGAAACAGCAGACGAAATTACTGGGATCGTGCGCGCCTTAAAGGCCCATGCGACGGTATTGCCAGAGACCTTCTCAGATGCCATGTGTAACTGTGGGACTGGCGGTGACCAATCCTATAGCTTTAACATTTCGACGACTGTTTGCTTCGTTTTGGCTGCTGGAGGGATCCGCATGGCCAAGGCCGGCAATCGCTCTGTTTCTTCTAAGTCAGGCTCTGCAGATGTCCTAGAAGCGCTGGGCATCAACGTGGCAGCCTCGCCAGAGACCCTCTCTAAAGCCTTGGACGAGGTTGGCTTGGCCTTTATCTTTGCGCAAACCATGCATCCGGCTATGCGCTTTATTGGCCCTGCTCGTCAAGCTATGGGGATTCCAACCATTATGAACCTGGTTGGGCCACTGGCCAATCCACTGGATCTTGAAACCCAACTCATGGGGCTCTACCGTGTCGAATTGCAAGAGATTGTCGCGCGTGCCATCCAGCAGTTGGGACGCAAACGTGCCGTCGTCATCACTGGTCCTGACAATATGGATGAAGCTGCTCTTTATGGAACCAATACCTATACTCTCTTAGAAGACGGCAAGATTAGCCAGCATACCTTTACCTATGAAGATCTGGGGATGGACAAGGTGGAGCTGTCTGAAATAACTGGGGGCGATGCCAAGGAAAATGCAGAAATTCTCCTCAGAGTCTTGAAGAATGAGGCTAGCCCTTATCTGGAAACGACAGTTCTCAATGCTGGTCTTGGCTTTTATGCCAATGGAAAAGTGGCAAGTATCAAAGAAGGTGTGGAGCTTGCGCGTCAATTGATTTCCGATGGTTCTGCCCTTGCTAAATTGCAACACTTACAAGAGGTTCAAGTATGAGTAAAGCCTTTCTACCGACAATCCTAGAACAAAAAGAAAAAGAAGTGGCGCAACTGGTCATGGAAGACCTCCAGCCTCTTCGTCAAACCTATCGTCTCTATGATTTTCTCAAGAGCCATCAAGAGCACTTGCAGATCATCGCTGAGGTGAAGAAAGCCAGTCCTAGTATGGGGGATATTAACTTGGATGTGGATATTGTCGCCCAAGCCAAGACCTATGAAGAAAACGGGGCAGCCATGATCTCAGTCCTGACGGACCAAGTCTTTTTCAAGGGAGATCTCGACTACCTTGGTGAGATTTCTTCCCATGTAACGATTCCAACCTTGGCCAAGGACTTTATCATCGATGAGAAGCAAATTGTCCGCTCTCGCAATGCCGGAGCAACGGTTATTCTCTTGATTGTCGCAGCCTTGCCAGAAGCCCGGCTCAAAGAACTCTACGACTTTGCGACGGGGCTTGGTTTGGAAGTGCTTGTAGAGACCCATAACTTAGCTGAGCTCGAAATCGCCCATCGAATCGGGGCGGAGATTATCGGGGTCAATAACCGGAACCTGGTCACCTTTGAAACGGATCTGAATACTAGTCTTGAATTGTCCACATATTTCAAAGACCAGCCAGTTTATATATCGGAGTCCGCTATTTTTAATGGGGCAGATGCGGCTCGTGTCGCTCCCTACTTTAATGGGATCTTGGTTGGGACTGCTCTCATGACAGCAGGTGATGTAGCAGAAAAGGTCAAGGAGTTACAAATTGACAAAGGTTAAAATATGTGGCCTGTCTACAGCGGAAGCCGTGGAGACGGCTGTCCTAGCAGGAGCAGACTATATCGGCTTTGTATTCGCTAAGAGCAAGCGACAAGTCAGTCTGGAGCAAGCCCACGAATTGGCGAGACTGGTGACTGGCAAGACCAAAATTGTCGGAGTCTTTGTCTCACCGAGTCTAGAGGAGCTGGAGCAAGCCATTGCTCAGGTTCCCTTAGACATTGTTCAGATTCATGGAAATTTTGATGAAGCTCTGATTCCAAAGATTTCAGTTCCCGTCATTCGCGCGATCCAACTCAGTGATCAGGAAGCCCAAGTGTCAAGCCAGGCAGATTATCTGCTCTTTGATGCTCCAGTAGCGGGGAGTGGGCAAACCTTTGATTGGGACTTGCTGAAAGATCAGAAGATCCGGCAGGACTTCTTTATTGCAGGGGGCTTGACAGTGGACAATGTCCGCCAAGCTCGAGAGACCTTTCAGCCCTATGTCCTGGATGTCTCTTCAGGGGTCGAAACAGACGGACACAAAGATATAGAAAAGATAAGAGCATTTATAGAAGGAGCGAAAGCATGAACTATCAACTACCGGATGAAAAAGGGTTTTATGGAAAATTTGGGGGCCAGTTTGTCCCAGAAACCCTGATGACAGCCGTGATCGAACTGGATAAGGCATACCGAGAAGCCAAAGCAGATCCAAGCTTTCAGGCGGAATTGGATGACTTACTCAAGAATTATGTAGGGCGGGAGACTCCACTTTACCACGCCAAAAGCCTCTCCAAGCACATCGGTGGAGCGCAAATCTACCTGAAACGAGAAGACCTCAACCATACAGGGGCCCACAAGATTAACAATGCCCTTGGTCAGGTCTTGTTGGCTAAACGGATGGGCAAGAAGAAGATCATCGCGGAGACAGGGGCTGGTCAACACGGAGTTGCAACAGCGACGGCAGCAGCACTCTTTGAGATGGAGTGTACCATCTACATGGGGGAAGAAGATGTCAAACGCCAGGCCCTCAATGTCTTTCGGATGGAGCTCTTGGGAGCAAAAGTCCATAGTGTGACAGATGGATCGCGCGTGCTGAAAGATGCGGTCAATGCGGCCCTTCGTGCATGGGTAGCTGGGATTGATGATACCCACTACATCATGGGATCTGCCCTTGGACCAGCTCCCTTCCCAGAGATTGTCCGAGATTTTCAATCCGTGATTGGTAAGGAAGCCAAACGTCAGTTTGCTGAAGTCTCAGGTGGAAAACTTCCTGATGCGGTCCTAGCCTGTATCGGTGGAGGCTCCAATGCCATTGGCATGTTCTACCCCTTCGTAGAAGACGAATCTGTAGCCATGTACGGAGCAGAAGCCTCTGGTCTTGGTTTGGATACGGACAAACACGCAGCGACCTTTGCTAAAGGTCGTCCTGGTATCCTTCATGGAACCTTGATGGAAGTGCTTCAAGATGCCCATGGACAGATCATGGAGGCTTTCTCTATCTCTGCTGGATTGGATTATCCTGGTGTGGGGCCAGAGCATTGTTATTTCAATGAAATTGGCCGAGCTACCTATGATTCCATCACGGATGAAGAAGCCCTTGAAGGATTTAAGTTGCTCTCTCGTTTGGAGGGGATCATTCCAGCATTGGAGTCCAGTCATGCTATCGCTCTAGCGCAAAAAGTCGCAGCAAAAATGCCTCCGGACCAACATCTCATCATCTGCCTATCTGGTCGTGGAGACAAGGATGTCATGCAGGTGAAAGAACAGTTTGAAGCAGAAGGGAAGTAGAGATGACCAAAACACTAACACAGCATTTACAAGCCATTAAAGACAGCAAGCGTGGGATCTTTGTCCCTTATATCATGGCGGGGGATCATGAGAAGGGACTGGATGGCCTCTTTGACACCATCCAGCTCTTAGAAGAAAGTGGAGCATCGGCTATTGAAGTAGGGATTCCCTGGTCGGACCCTGTAGCGGATGGGCCAGTCATCGAGATGGCTGGGCAACGTAGTTTGGCCAAGGGAGTGACCTTAACCGCTATTGTAAAAAAAATCCAAGAACAAGAGACCAAGATTCCCTTGGTTATCATGACCTATATCAATCCAGTCTACCAATATGGGATTGAGGCTTTTATAAAAGAATTGGCTTCTACCTCCGTCAAAGGCTTGATCATTCCAGATCTGCCAAATGAGCATGCTGATATGATAGCACCTTACTTGGAAGGAAGTGATATTGCCCTTGTTCCCCTGGTCAGCTTGACTACTGGTGTCGAACGCCAAAAGGCCTTGATCCAAGAAGCAGAAGGCTTTATCTATGCGGTAGCCATCAATGGAGTTACTGGGAAGATGGGCAACTACCGGGACGACTTGGATCAGCACTTGGCAACCTTGAGAGACTTGGCCACTATTCCAGTTCTGACAGGATTTGGGGTCTCCACCCAAGAAGATATCCAACGCTTTAATCAGGTATCGGATGGGGTCATCGTAGGCTCGAAAATTGTTCGGGACCTTCATGAGGGCAAAACCAGCGATGCTAAGGCCTTTGTAGACTATGGTTCACACTTTAATAAATGCTAAGGATAAGAAAAATTACAAAATTTAATAAATTTTCAGAAAATTACT
>NZ_CAJPOU010000068.1 GCF_905372335.1 Streptococcus sp. A12 | reverse complement strand
TCTCCTTACATGGAAAGGACGAAGCAGGAATTTCCTACTTCGCTCCATCTCGTTTAAATACCACTTTGATCGTTTTCAGCAAGATTTTAATATCTGACCAGATGGTCCAGTCATCGATATAGGACACATCTAAGCGAACCACTTCATCAAAGTCTGTAATTTCGCTACGTCCACTCACTTGCCATAGCCCTGTAATTCCAGGTTTGAAACTCAAACGACGTTTTTGTTCTGGAGTATACTTCTCATACTCATCCACTGTAGGAGGACGGGTTCCAACTAGACTCATATCACCTTTTAGGACATTAAAGAATTGTGGCAGCTCATCCAGACTTGTCTTGCGGATAAAGCGACCAATCGGCGTAATCCGAGGATCATTATCCATCTTGAACATGCCACCGGTCATGGTGTTTTGATCCATCAATTCTTTTTTCCGTTCTTCTGCATCGACATACATAGAACGGAACTTATAAAAGTTGAAATAGCGGCCATTTTTCCCGACCCGCTTTTGGGCGAAAATAGCTGGACCTCCATCCTTACGAATCAAGGGCACCAACACGATACCAATCAAGCCACAGATAACCAAGCCCACCAAAGAACCACAGATATCAATCACACGTTTCGCGGTCACATGGCTAGGCTTGTAGAAGTTGGTCGAGAAGGTGACAACATTGAGGCCAGCTACTTCGCGAATTCGTTTGTTGCCGGCAAAGTTTAAATCAAAAGCATTGAGGTTGACGGTAACGTCGATCCCCATGCTCTCAAATTGTGAAACATACTCCCCAATATCATACTCTTCACTTGGAAGATTGAGAAAGACTTCATCTACCACTTCATAGGTCGCATAGGTCAACAGGCCTTCCTTTGGAACAACCTGAACAGAGGGGTGTTGAAAGTCTGGCCGGTCTAATACAGTGACCGCAACCACTTCCCCTCCGCTATCATTGGACGAAAGAAGTCGATCCAGGACTTTATCCAGACGAGAATTCGCTGTAATCAAGAGAATCTTGTGACTTCCTTTGAGACTGTAATAGAAGCGATGCCAATACCGTTTAATGAAGTAATTCATTAAATAAAGGACAAGAGTCAGAAGAAACAGAAAATAAATCATCCCCCGGCGGGAGAGGGAGAACTTCTCCTCCAAAAAGAAGCTCGAAAAACTGATGGCTAACGCGAAGCACAAGCTGTATTTCAAAGTTTGTAAGAATTCAACTAGATGCCCACGTTTGAAATAATCTTGGTTGTAATCGCTGACGTAGAAGGCTACGAAATGCAATAAATACAGATAGAAAATTGTATTAGAGTGGATTTCTGTCTCTGTCACAAAACTAAACAAATAAGCCACAACTAAGACTGGTAAGCTTTGGACAAAGGCCAAAGCAAATTTGTGAAATCCCCTTCCTTCTGTCATAATATCCCGATCCTATTCTTTATCTTTTTCTCCCGTAATTGCCATAGTTCCCGTAATTACCATAGGAACCATATTTTTCTAATTGAATATCAAATTTATTGAGGACCACTCCTAGGAATGGTGTCCCCGTCTGCTCCAGTTGTTCTTTGGCCTTTTGAACAGCCTTGCGACTCACAGCTCCTGATGCCGTCACGACCAAGCTTCCATCACAGCGTTGAGCGATAATAGCCGCATCAATGACCATCCCAATCGGAGGTGTATCAACGATGATGTAGTCGTAGTGATTGCGAAGCGCCTCAATGATGACTTCGAAGTTTTTACTTTGCAAGAGACCTGTCGGGTTTGGTGAAATCTGCCCTGACAAAAGAACATCCAGTTTTGGATAGTCTGTTGTCGCAATCGCTTGGGAGATCTCACTCTTCCCAGAAAGCACTTCAGTCAGTCCAGCGACACGACCTTGGCTCTTGAAGATACCTGTCATGACCGAGTTACGGATATCCGCATCGATCAATAGGGTGCGATAACCTGCACGCGCAAAGGCGGTCGCCAAATTCGTAGAAATGGTTGATTTTCCTTCGTTTGGTTGCACAGATGAGATGGCAACGACCTTAATATTGGTCCCACTCAACTGAATATTGGTACTCAAGGCATTAAAATACTCTTCAGCCTGAGTCATCGCTTCTAATTTGCTTTTTACAATTTCTAAGGTTGCCATGAATTCTCCCTCTTACAGTTTCTTCACACTAGGGATCACACCTAATAGAGTGATGCCCATGACTTCTTCGATATCCTCTGGTTTCTTGACGCGGTCATCCAATACCTCAGATAAGATCACCAGAATGGAAATCAATACACCCCCGAGGACAAAACCAATAACGACATTTCGTTTGATATTTGGTGAAGAAGGATTTTGTGGAACGACTGCCTCATCCAAAGTCGTCACGTCAGATACCTTGGTTACAGCGATAATTTTTTCCGCTGCCACATCTTTCAATCCATTCGCGATACGGGCTGCTTCTTGTGGGTCTGGATCTGATGCTGTAATGGACAAAATCCGGGTATCTGTTGGAACGGCTACTGAAACTTTTTTAGCAAGCTCTGCTGGCGTCATTTCCAACTTCAACTCTTCAATGGCTTGGTTCAAGACATTTTGAGAAAGGATGATCTCGCGATAGTCTTTAACCAAGTAGGATCCTGCTTGAAGATCTTGATTGGTCAAGGCATTGTTTTCTTGGTTCTGACGGCTGACCACGTAGATACGACTGGTACTTTGGTAGATTTTCTTCGCCACAAATGCGCTGTACCCTAGGGCACCAATCGCAAATAGCAAGGCCGTAATCAGAATTGAGAATTTACGACGCCATAAGGTTTTAAAGAGGGAGACCACATCCAATTCGATCTCTTTGCTCTCTTGGTTTTTCATATTCACTTTCTCCTTTTCAATCCCCGTGATGGAACTTGATTGTTAAAATAATTCGTTATCCAGTAATGCTTGTTGATTTTCAATAAAGAGGGCGCGCGCTCGATTACTTCCGTAACGTTTTTCAATCAACTGATAAGCCTTTTCCATGTATGGAGGGCGCTGATCGACATTGTGCATATCGCTCGCAACAAAATAGACCAAATCCTTTTCCAAAAAATATTGGGCACGTTGTTTCATGAACTTGTAGCGATCACCAAATAATTTAGGCTTGAGGACACTCGAACTATTGATCTGGGTATAGCATCCCATTCGGATCAATTCCCGCACCCGTTTTTCATTCTTTTCCAAACAGTGGTAGCGTTCAATATGGGCAACCACCGGAGTCACTCCTAAGCGCAAGACTGCGCTTAAGGCTTGATGAATCTCCTTGTAGGGCGTCGCCATACTAAATTCAATCAAAGCAAAGCTGGTCTCGGCAAGCGTTGGAATAGTCCCAGCTTCTAACTTTTCTAGGATATCTTGCGTATAGTAGATTTCTGCTCCGAAATGCAAGGTCATTTCAGGCAGATAGGTCTCGACCATCTCTTTTACTGCTAAGTAATTTTGATAGATTTTCTCTTCTGGTGTTTCAAACATCCCTTTTCGACGATGGGATGTCGAAACGATGGTACGAACCCCTTGACGGTAGCTTTCCTCGATGAGGAGTTTGCTATCCTCAATCGTCTTTGGTCCATCATCCACATCAAAGACAATGTGTGAATGAATATCAATCATTGTTATTTCCTTCCATGGTTTGGTTTATCTTTTCTTTGGCTTGTGTCACACTATCAGCATTCAACTCCATCATGTAGAGGGAAGATCCTGGCATCGCATATGAAGGCAAATCATTTCGTCCTTGTCCAGTGACCGCTTGTGAAGTCACCTTGTAGCTTCCACCAGTCTCCAACTGTGTATTCACCAAATTCATAATTGTTGGCAAGGGCATATTGGTTTGCAAGGAATCTTGTAAACCAGAAACGATTTCATTGTAATTGCTCAATGCTTTGGTTGATGTTAATTTATGGATAATGGCTGCGATCACTTTTTCTTGGTTCTTCCCGCGATCGTTGTCTCCACCTTCAAGTGAGTAGCGCTCACGGACAAAGCCAAGGGCTTGCTCCGAATCCAAGTGAACTTTTCCTACAGGGAAGTGGTAGTTTCCGTGTAGACTTGTAAATTCTTGATCATTCTCTACATCAATCCCTCCGACCAGGTCGACGAGCTTCAAGAAGGATGTGAAGTTTAATCGGACATAGTAGTCAATCTTGATGCCATACAAATTTTCTAATGTATGAATAGACGCATCTACTCCATAAATCCCAGCGTGGGTCAATTTATCCCCTTGGTTGTTTCCGCCATCGGCGATCGGTACATAGGCATCACGCGGAGTGGTGGTCAGCAAAACTTGCTTGGTCTTTCGGTTGACCGTCATGATAATATTGACATCAGACCGAGAAACCGAAGTCACTGGGCCATAGGTGTCAATTCCACTAACATAGATGTTAAAGGTGTCCGCATTGGCATCCGCCTTAGCTTTGGTTTCCACTTGGTGACGGATCTTGTAAGAGTAAATTTTCTTTAATTTTTTCGCATAGTCAGCATCCACACTTGCAATAGTATCTTCAAAGGTACTATTCAAGACAATGGCTTGTGTCTTGTCTTCTTGTAGGGCCTGGTAAGCCGCTGCATAAGATTCCACATCTTCAATGGTCAAGTCATGCTGGCGAGTTTTCTTCACTTCTTCTACCAAGGCTAGAAGATCGTCTGCGTTATTGTTTCCCGTAGGTGCTGCTACACTGCTAATTTCTTTGATATCTTGGATTGGACTATCCGCCTTGACGTAGACAGCCATTTCAGATTCCGTATAGTTGGCATTGCGGTTCACATTTCCAGCGATATCGACCAATTGTTGGGTCACATAGGTCCCCACGGAGGTCCCTAGCAAGCCTAGAACCAATAAAAATAGCGTCGTCTTTTTAGCCTTGCCTGCAAGGATCAAACCCAAGGTTAAAAAAAGTCCGCCAATTAACAATACCGTCACAAGTATATTCAAATAACGGAAAGCTAGGATATTGTAACTAAAGACATTATAAAGAAAGAGCCCCGCCACAAGTAGTGTTAAAACCCAGAGACCACTATTTACAATACGTAGCTGATCCCAGCCACTTGTTCTGATTGAATGTTTGTTTTTTCTACTTCGATTCATTTTATCCCCCATACTATTTTCTTAAATATTATAACATAAAATTGCCCTACAGATCAGAATCTATGCCCTTTTCTCCACTATTAATTTTATACTATTCCTAACTTTCTGTACAGTAACATAAGAAAAAATGAGCAAATAAAAAAGGTGAGTTTCCTCACCTTTTTTATAGGTTTATACTTTATCTTTTGAGGTTGAACTTGTATCTGAATCCTTGTTAGTCGAAGAATCACTCTTTGAAGAATTGCTTCCTTTACGAGTTTCAGCTCCATCAGCAGAGTATTCGTTTACAAAGATTTCCTTACGTAGTTCAAGGAAGCTTTCATCACTAAGGATATAACGGCCTTCTTTGGTTTTTGTCAATTCCAAAGTGTACTCACGTGGTTCGATGTACCCAAAATCTTCGTTCAAACGATCAAAGGCATAGTAGAACAAAAAGTTGTTCAATAAAGACAAACGTTTTTCCAGATCTGGATCTGTGTTGTCTTCTAATTTTTTAACATCTTCAATTCCGTTTTCAAACAGACTAGATTTTGCGCGGTTGATCAAGTTAGCCAAGTCACGTGTTGCAATTGCACGAGATTTGAAGGTAACTGTTGCCGTATCTCCTTCGTCTTCAACTTTAGTGATTTCATAGTCATCACCAATTGTTGCTAACACTTTGAAACGAGCTTGGTCAAACAATTCCAAGATTTTTTCTGGAGTGAATGTTTCAGTTGTCAATTCAAGTGTGAAGTTTTCTGCAGGTAGATATTTTGATGCATTTTCATCAACAAATTTTTCGGTGATTTGTTTTTTCCACTTGTCAACTGATGTACCCATCAAAGTTGTGAAACCAGAAGAATGATCTGTAAAGATGGCACGAAGAATGATGTCTCCATCTTTCTCAATTTGTTTTTTTGTTTTTTCTTCTTTTGATTCGCTAGATTGTTCTACCTTGTCCTCTTTGGCTGGTTTTTTCTCAGTAGCTGGTTTTGACGAACAAGCTGCCAACAACAACAAGCAGGCTGGTAAGACACCATATTTTACGAGCTTTTTCATAAGTTCTCCTTATTTTTTATAGATTATGTTCATTATACCAAAAATAG
>NZ_CAJPOU010000067.1 GCF_905372335.1 Streptococcus sp. A12 | reverse complement strand
TGTTTACCCTTGTATATTTATAAGGAGACCGAAATTCGTAAACAAAACGTTTGCTATCACTCTGTGGTAGCGTTACCAATTCTGTTAACATATTAAGAATACAACTTTTTATGAGCCCTGTCAACAGATTTGCTAAAAAAAATTTACTTTTTTTAAAAACATGAACAAAAAGTTTAATTTATCTACAAAAATGATCAACAAAATAAGTGGTTAATATAGAAAAATTGGACAAAATGTTTGTTTCTTATTGAAAATGATCACTATTATAGTATAATAAAAGCAGAAATAGGAAAGTAGGACGTCATATGAAAGAGAGTAGACATGTAGCAATCTTACAAGAGTTGGACAAAAACGAAGTAGTCTCTGTTAAGGATCTAAGCGATTTCTTGGGTGTAACCGATATGACTATTCGACGTGATTTGATGGATTTAGAGGAACAAGGATTGTTGGTTCGTGTTCATGGAGGGGCCCATCGAAAAATCAAGGATAGTCTGACAGAAGTTTCCCATACAGAAAAGAACATGTTGAACGTGGAAGAGAAAAGGGAAATTGCTCAAAAATGTGCGGCTTTGATCGATGAAGGCGATACAATTTTTATTGGAGCAGGGACCACTACAGATTTTATTGGCGATTATCTTGAAGGGAAACATGTCAGTATTGTGACCAATTCCTTACCTATTTTTGAAAAATTAAAAGACCAACCCAATTATGACATTATCCTAGTGGGAGGTCGATATAGGGTCAAGACACAGACCTTTGTAGGACAGTTTGCAAATAAGCTCTTAAAGGAAATTAAGGTTTCGAAAGCCTTTATCGGGGTAAATGGAATTGATGGTCATACAGCAATGACTGCAAACGAAGAAGAAGGAAACGGCAATAAAATTATTCTTAACAATGCCATTGAAAAGTATGTAGTAGCAGATAACAGTAAGTTTGATAGCTATTCTTTCTATGCTTTTTACCGTCTAGATGATTTAGATGCGGTGATTACCGATCATTCTATCTCTAAAAAAGTACGAGAAAAATACAATTCTTATACAAAAATTTTGTAAAAATTAGAAAAGAAACAGCTAAAAGACCAGGATTCAAGCGGATTCTGGTCTTTTTTATATCCTTTAATAGGGGAGGGGTTATAAATAAATCTATAAAAAATAAACAAAAAAGAACAAAAAATTACATATTGTAATTGACAGCGCATTCATATAGTGATATACTTATCGTGTAAATAAAAAAAGGTAAAAGTGGAAGGGGTGAAAAGATGGGATTAAATCAACTGTTTAATCGGGAATTAGTCTTTTGCCTAGATGTTGCGAATCAAGAAGAATTGTTTGACCAGGTTGCAACTTTATTGGAAGAACGTCAGATTGTGACAGATTCTTATCGGGCTGCATTAAAAGAAAGAGAGAAATCGTTCCCTACTGGTTTGGATATGGAATTTCTAGGAAAGGATCTCCCGAATGTAGCGATTCCTCATACGGATATCATCCATAACCTAACAGAGAATATTGTAGTTGTTCGATTGAAAAATCCGGTAACCTTCCACAATATGATCGCACCTGATAAAGAAGTAGAAGTTTCTCTTTTATTCTTTATCATTAACAATTCTAGTTCCAGCCAAACAAACATTTTGGCGCATTTGATGGATTTCTTTACGACAAATGGAAATCTTGAAAACATGTCGAAATTGGAAACTGAAGAAGACTTATATCGCTATATTACAGAAGCGATTGCTTAATAGTAACAAATAAATATATTTATAATGGAGGTCATTCAAATGATTAAAATTTTAGCTGCCTGTGGTGCAGGGGTTAACTCAAGCCACCAAATTAAAAGTGCTCTTGAAGAAGAGCTTTCAAACCGTGGATATGATGTACAATGTGATGCGGTAATGGTAAAAGATGTGAATGAAGACTTGATTAAAGGCTATGATATCTTTACACCAATCGCTGCAACAGATTTAGGCTTTGATCCTGGTATTCCAGTAGTTGAAGCTGGTCCAATCTTGTTCCGTATTCCAGCTATGAGTGCTCCGGTATATGACAATATCGAAGCAGCCATCAAAGAACACGGCTTAAGCTAATTTCTTCATCTGTATTTTGTGAGCGATTCTTATGCCTGGAACTGCTGACATTCTTAATTTTGTAAAATATAAAAATATAAATCGGGAGGATTTATTATGAATGGCATTATCGATTTTGCCAATAAGTTTTTCAAACCTATTCTAGATATGGGGGCACCGATCATCATGTTGATCGTCCTAACTCTATTGGCACTTTTGTTTGGAGTGAAATTCTCCAAAGCGCTTGAAGGTGGTATTAAACTTGCCATCGCTCTTACTGGTATCGGTGCGATCATCGGTATGTTGAATGGCGCTTTCTCAGCGTCTCTTGCAAAATTCGTTGAGAACACTGGTATTCAATTGAATATCACAGACGTTGGTTGGGCGCCTCTTGCGACCATTACTTGGGGGTCTGCCTGGACACTTTACTTCTTGCTAGTTATGTTGGTTGTCAACGTTGTCATGCTTGCAATGAAGAAAACAGACACACTTGATGTTGACATCTTTGATATCTGGCACTTGTCTATCACAGGTCTTTTGATTAAATGGTATGCTGATAAAAATGGAGTTAGTGCAGGAGTTTCTCTCTTCGTTGCCACTCTAGCAGTAGTCCTAGTAGGGATTATGAAGATCATCAACTCAGACTTGATGAAACCAACATTTGATGACTTGTTGAATGCACCTAGCTCTTCACCAATGACATCAACTCACATGAACTATATGATGAACCCAATCATCATGGTCTTGGATAAAATCTTTGACAAATTCTTCCCAGGTCTTGATAAATACGACTTCGACGCAGCTAAATTGAACAAGAAGATCGGTTTCTGGGGGTCTAAATTCTTTATCGGTTTCCTTCTCGGTATCATTATTGGTTTGATGGGAACTCCACATCCGGATCCTAATGTAGCTGATGCTAAAACTTGGGAATTGGTTATTAAAGGTTGGTTGAGCCTTGGTTTGACTGCCGGTGTCTGCTTGGAATTGTTCTCATTGATTGGTTCTTGGTTCATCGCAGCGGTAGAACCATTGTCACAAGGTATTACAAACGTTGCTACTAAACGTCTTCAAGGACGTAAATTCAATATCGGTTTGGACTGGCCATTTATCGCTGGTCGTGCAGAAATCTGGGCTTGTGCCAACGTACTTGCACCAATCATGTTGATCGAAGCAGTACTTCTTTCTAAAGTCGGAAATGGTATCTTGCCACTTGCAGGGATCATCGCTATGGGTGTGACTCCAGCCTTGTTGGTTGTTACACGTGGTAAATTGATCCGTATGATCGTATTTGGAACACTCTTGTTGCCACTCTTCCTTCTTTCAGGTACTCTTATCGCACCATTTGCTACTGAATTGGCGAAAAGTGTAAATGCCTTCCCAGAAGGAGTTGATAAAGCTCAATTGATCACTCACTCAACTCTTGAGGGACCAGTTGAAAAACTTCTTGGTTGGACTATTGGTAACGCAACTACAGGAGACATCAAAGCTATTGTTGGTGTTGTTGCCTTCTTAGCATTCTACGTTGGAATCTTTGCATGGTACAGAAAACAAATGATCAAACGTAACGAAGAATACACAGCAAATGCAAAATAATCCGCTCCTAACTATGTAACTTGATAAAACTAGGGTATCAATTTCCAGATATGGAGGGAGGTAGCCTAGTTTTTTCTCTAAAATAACATGCTAAGGAGTGAAATATGAGGATAGCTTTAAAAAATAATGATCTGGAAGTTTGTTTCAAGGAGTTAGGTGGTGAGCTGGCCTCTATCAAGGATCAGGAAGGTATCGAATATCTTTGGCAGGGTGATGCTCAGTATTGGAGTGGCCAAGCCCCGGTTCTCTTTCCTATCTGTGGTTCGGTTCGAAATGATACAACCATGTATCGCCCTCAAGGTGTTGGGAAGATCCCTCGCCATGGGCTGGTTCGCAAGAAAAACTTTGAGCTGGTAGAGCAAACAGAAAATCAGGTGACTTTTGGGATAGAAGATACGGAAGAAATGTATCAGCAATATCCCTATCGTTTCAGATTAGAAATTTCCTATCAATTACTTGGTAAGATGATTCAAGTAACCTATCGGGTTTACCATCTTGGTGAGGAAGGAGTCATGCCCTTTTTCGTTGGTGGCCATCCAGGATTTAATTGTCCGTTAATGGCAGATGAAGGGTTTGAAGATTACTACCTGGAGTTCGAACAAGAAGAGACCTGTAGCATTCCAAAATCCTATCCAGAGACAGGCTTGCTAAACGTCTTTGACCGGACACCTTTCTTACAGCAAGAAAAAATCTTAAATCTCGATTACGATCTCTTCCAAAAGGATGCCATCACTTTAGATTGCTTACAATCAAGAAGGGTGACCCTCCGCTCTAAAAAGCACGAAAAAGGAGTAAGCCTTCATTTTCCGGATTTTTCAAACTTGATCATCTGGACAACACCTAATAAAGGGCCATTTATCGCTTTAGAGCCTTGGTCTGGTTTATCCACTTCCCTTGAAGAGAGTGATTATTTGGAATATAAAAAGCAGGTTCGTCTCTTGCCAGCAGGTCAAACGGCTGAACTAAGTTTTGAAATCGAAATTTTATAGGAAACAATGACAGTGTAGCAGACAGAAGCCAAATGAAGGCTCTGTGTTTAATCAGAAAACATTTTATAAAAGGAGTATGATATGTCAGTTATTATTGGTGCGGATGCAGCAGGTATCCGCTTAAAAGAAGTAGTCAAAGAATATTTGGAAGCAGAAGGTTTCCAAGTGGTGGATGTGACAGAAGAAGGGCAAGACTTTGTTGATGTGACATTGGCTGTTGCAAAGGAAGTCAAACAAGCAGAAGACAATCTTGGTATTGTTATTGATGCTTATGGAGCTGGCCCATTCATGGTCGCTACTAAAATTAAAGGAATGGTTGCGGCAGAAGTTTCAGATGAGCGTTCTGCCTACATGACTCGTGGCCACAACAATTCTCGCATGATCACCATGGGTGCTCAAATCGTGGGTGACCAATTGGCCAAAAATATCGCCAAAGGTTTTGTAAACGGTAAGTATGACGGCGGTCGCCACCAAATCCGTGTCGATATGCTCAACAAGATGTGCTAAGGGGAGGAGTAAACGAATGAAAATTGCAATTGGATGTGACCATATTGTCACAAATGAAAAAATGGCTGTCTCTGAATTTTTGAAATCAAAAGGTTATGAAGTCCTTGACTTCGGAACCTATGATCATGCGCGTACCCACTACCCAATTTTTGGGAAAAAAGTCGGAGAAGCAGTCGCTAGTGATCAAGCTGATCTTGGAGTATGTATCTGTGGTACTGGTGTTGGAATTAACAACGCTGTTAACAAGGTTCCTGGAATTCGTTCTGCCTTGGTTCGCGATATGACAACTGCTCTTTATGCAAAAGAAGAACTCAATGCCAACGTGATTGGTTTTGGTGGGAAAGTAACTGGTGAGTTGCTCATGTGTGATATCATTGAAGCTTTCATTCATGCAGAATACAAACCAAGTGAAGAAAACAAGAAATTGATTGCCAAGATTCAACATTTGGAAACCCATAATGATCACCAAGAGGATGCAGACTTCTTTACAGAATTCCTTGAAAAATGGGATCGTGGTGAATACCACGACTAAGAGGTGAGGATATGATCTTAACTGTCACCTTGAATCCTTCCATTGATATTTCTTATCCCTTGGAAGAATTAAAGTTGGATACTGTGAATCGTGTGTCGGAAGTTTCTAAGACGGCTGGTGGGAAAGGTTTAAATGTCACCCGTGTCTTAGCTGAGAGCGGTGAAACAGTTGGAGCAACAGGTTTTGTTGGGGGGACCAATGGTCAATTCATCAAGACCCATCTTCCACGAGATGTCCAATCCTTCTTCTATGATATCCTTGGAGATACGCGGAACTGTATCGCCATCTTGCATGAAGGAAATCAAACAGAAATCTTAGAAGCGGGTCCAGAAATTATCCGGACGGAAGCTTTGGGATTCCTTCACCATTTCAAACTCCTCATGCCGACAGCGGATGTGATTGCTATTTCGGGAAGTCTTCCTACAGGTCTACCAGTGGACTATTATGCGAGCCTAATTGAGATTGCAAAAGAAGCAGGACGTAAGGTTGTACTTGATTCATCAGGCAAATCTTTAGAAGCGGTTCTTCACTCATCATTCAAACCAACGGTGATTAAACCCAATCGCGAAGAATTATCTCAACTCTTAGGACG
>NZ_CAJPOU010000066.1 GCF_905372335.1 Streptococcus sp. A12 | reverse complement strand
AGGAGCTTCAGCCGGGCCTTAGCTGCATTGAGCTCTTTGACAAAGAAGATGCCGTGCTCGTGAAGCTTGACTCCGCCCCCATCGTAAGCATAGACAGGTTCCGCAATTCCATTGAAGCAACGGGAAACCAAGGCAATAGGAAGGCCAGCCTCTTGAAATTCAAAGAGTTTCTCAGCTACTTCCTTAGGAAGATTTCCAGCTCCAAAGGCTTCAATGATCAAACCATCCATTTGTTGGACATCTAGTAGGTCAAGGAGTTCTGTTTTCATGCCAGCATAGGCTGAAATGATGGGGACAACTCCCTTGATTTCTTGCAAATCAAAACGCACACGGGGTTCAGCTGTTTTGAAGAAAAGAACTTCTTTTTTCATGACCAAGCCTAGAGGACCATGTGTGGGGGTCTGGAAGGTGCTGACATTGGTGGTATGTGTTTTGGTCACGTACTTGGCTGCATGGACTTCATCATTCATCACGACCAAGACACCCTTGTCTTGTGATTTGGGATCTGCTGCTACTCGGATGGCGGTCAGATAGTTATAGACGCCGTCGCTTCCTAATTCATTGGAGCTTCTCATGGCTCCTGTCAAGACTACTGAAATAGTTGGCAAGTCCATGGTATCTAAGAAGTAGGCTGTTTCTTCAAGAGTATCGGTACCATGGGTAATGACAACCCCATCATACTGGGAAGCCTCTTTCTGAATCTTATGATAGAGTTGTAACATGTGCTGAGGAGTTACATGAGGGCTGGGTAAATTTAAAAAATCTTCTGAAGTAAGCTCAACCCCTGCCAGTGACAGATCAATATGGTTCATAGGGTTGGATGAATTGGTCACGACAGCTCCAGAGTCATCCGCCTGCATGGAGATGGTCCCTCCTGTATGAAGGGCCAAAATTTTCTTAATCATGTGTGTCTCCTTGGAATGTGTGTTATAATTTATTGTATCATAAAACGGAAAGAAAGCAGTCATCATGGAAATAAAAGCGGTCTTTTTTGACATTGACGGAACCTTGGTCAATGATAGTCGAATGGTCTTGAAGTCAACTGAAAAAGCCATTCGCGCCTTAAAGGAACAAGGAATTTTTGTTGGTTTGGCAACAGGGCGAGGACCCTTCTTTGTCCGTCCTTTTATCGAGCGCTATGACTTTGATTTTGCGGTCACCTATAATGGTCAGTATATTTTTACCAAGGACAAGGTCTTATCTGCTTCTCCAATTGATAAGAAGAATCTGCATGACTTGATTGACTACGCAAAAAAACATCGCATTGAGATCGCCTTAGGAACAGAAGATGGAGTTGAAGGCTCTCGAATTATGAGTTTTGGTTTGAGTCCGATTTCTCTATGGTCTGCACGGTTTGTACCAAAAGGCTTTTCGAAGGCAGTTAGTCAGGGCTTCAACAAGGTGGTTAGCAAGGCTGTCCCTCAGGATCAAAAGCAACTGCAACAAATTGCCCAGGGACCAGTTTATCAGGTTCTCTTATTAGCTAGTCCTAAGAACACGCAGAAAGTTGAGCAAGCTTTTCCTGAATTAAAATTTACGCGTTCTAGCCCCTTTGCGGCGGATGTCATTAATCCAGACAACTCAAAATTGGAAGGGATTCGGATTGTAGGAGAGGAGTTTGGCTTTTCGATGGACCAGGTGATGGCCTTTGGAGATTCGGATAATGACTTGGAGATGCTCTCGGGTGTTGGCTTATCGATTGCAATGGGGAATGGAACCAGCAGGGTCAAAGAAGTAGCTCAGCATACGACGACCAGTAATACCAAAGACGGGATCCAAAAAGCGCTGGAACATTTTGGCATTATCACGGATCAGTCACTTTTTGTTAGTCGTGACGATCACTTTAATAAGGTCAAAGCCTTCCATCAACTCATGGATGGTCAAACTCAGGAAGAACCAAAGGCCTGGGATAATCAAGAGGCTCTTTACCGAACCATGTTTAAGCAGGAGGAATTAGTTGAATTTATTCGAGCAGCGAGCAAGGATGAAGCAACCTTTGATCGTTCAATCGAAAGCTTGCATCAAGCCTTAGATGAAGCAGCCAATAAGGTTCGTAGCAAGCATCCAGCTGAGATATCCATGGTGGGGCAGGTCGATGCCTTGATTGATACCTTGTATCTGACTTATGGTAGTTTTGTTCTAATGGGGGTCGATCCTGAAGAGGTCTTTGAGATTGTTCACCGCGCAAACATGGGGAAGATTTTCCCAGATGGAAAGGCTCACTTTGATGAAGTCACGCATAAAATTTTAAAACCGAACGACTGGGAAGAAAAGTATGCACCTGAGCCAGCCATTCAAAAAGAGTTGGAACGGCAAATCAAAGCTTATCAAAAACACTGCTCTGAAAAAACAGCAGAATCGGAAGAAAATAAAAAGGTGTGAGGAAATTCGTTTTCCTTCACACCTTTTGGTTTTTATAAAGTTTATAAGGTCTTTTCTGTCTCACGAACCACTAACAAATCGACTTTGGCATGGCGGAGAATGTATTCAGATGAAGACCCGACTAGTAAACGTTCAAAAGCATTTAGACCAGTTGCCCCAACCATGATGAGATCAACTCCCTCTGCTTCAGGGATATCAGTCGCTAAGAGGACTTTTGGATTCCCCATTTCAATCACCGAAGCAATGTTTTGGACACCGGCTTCTTTAGCACGCTTGATATACCATTCTAACAGTTCATTAGCTTCTGTTTGGAATCCTTCATACACCTCGGCATCAAAACTAGAGACACTTTGTAAGGCACGTGTATCAACGACATGAGCAAGGGTAAGTTTGGATCCGTTTCGCAACGCAACATTGACCCCTTTCTCAAAAGCGAGTTCAGCTTCGCGAGATCCATCAACTGCAACCATGATGTTTTCGTATTTTTGAGACATGTTCCGTCCTCCTTTACTGCTTGAAAACGTGAAAAGAAATGGAAGAACCCATTTATGTTACCTATAATTATATTTTAAACCTTTTACTATAGAAAGTAAAGGTCAAATCAGATATCTATAGGATTTCATCGAGAATGAACGAGG
The DNA here is from genome assembly GCF_905372335.1 of Streptococcus sp. A12. GTDB lineage: Bacteria > Bacillota > Bacilli > Lactobacillales > Streptococcaceae > Streptococcus. Next base: position 3,327 of record NZ_CAJPOU010000066.1, on the reverse strand, counting down.
TTGCTCAGTTGTACTCCAGATTAACTAGTGGTATAATGGAAGCAGTTTGATAAAGTGAGGAAAAAATCATGAAAGAATACAATAAGTCCGTCAAGCTAGAGCACGTTGCTTACGATATTCGTGGTCCAGTCTTAGAAGAAGCGATGCGTATGCGGGCCAACGGGGAGAAAATCCTTCGCTTAAATACAGGAAATCCGGCTGAATTTGGGTTCACGGCTCCCGACGAAGTCATTCATGATTTGATTATGAATGCTCGGGATAGTGAAGGGTATTCGGATTCAAAAGGAATTTTTTCTGCCCGCAAGGCCATTATGCAGTATAGCCAATTGAAAAAGATTCCGAATGTTGAGATTGATGATATCTATATTGGAAATGGTGTCAGTGAGTTGATTGTGATGTCTATGCAAGGCTTGCTCGATAATGGCGATGAAGTACTTGTGCCAATGCCAGACTATCCACTTTGGACAGCAGCAGTCAGCCTAGCAGGTGGAAATGCGGTGCATTATGTCTGTGATGAAGAGGCTGAGTGGTATCCTGATATTGATGATATCAAGTCGAAAATCACTTCAAACACCAAGGCTATCGTCGTAATCAACCCCAACAACCCGACCGGAGCTCTCTATCCAGATGAGATTTTGTTGGAAATTGTCGAAATTGCTCGTCAACATGGCTTGATTATTTTTGCAGATGAAATTTATGATCGCTTGGTCATGGATGGTGCCAAACACACAGCCATTGCTAGTCTCGCGCCAGATTTGTTCTGTGTCAGCATGAACGGTTTGTCCAAATCACACCGCATCGCGGGTTTCCGTGTGGGCTGGATGGTCTTGTCTGGACCAAAACACCACGTGAAGGGCTATATCGAAGGTTTGAATATGCTCTCCAATATGCGTCTGTGTTCAAACGTCTTGGCCCAACAAGTGGTCCAGACTTCTTTGGGAGGCTACCAGTCAGTGGACGAACTCTTGCTTCCAGGAGGTCGAATCTACGAACAACGGAACTTTATCTACAAGGCTATCAATGATATTCCAGGACTCTCAGCTGTCAAACCAAAAGCTGGTCTCTATATCTTCCCTAAGATTGATCGTGAAATGTACCGGGTAGATGATGATGAGCAGTTTGTCTTGAATTTCTTAAAACAAGAAAAGGTTCTCTTGGTTCACGGACGTGGATTTAACTGGAAAGAGCCAGATCATTTCCGGATTGTTTACCTTCCTCGAGTAGAAGAATTGGCTCAAATTCAAGAGAAGATGACTCGTTTCTTAAAACAATACAAACGATAAGTGTAAGAGAAATCGCTAATAGGCGGTTTCTTTTTTGAATGAATCCAGCGAATATTTTGTTACATAGGGCTAATTTTTCTGAATTGCATATAATTGTAGAAAAAATAAATAATTTTCAGATAATTCGATTGAAATTCCCCCTCTTATATGATATACTTTAGCTGACTATATGCGAGGTTTATTATGGCTAAATTATTAGAAAAAACGAGAAAAATTACATCTATCTTGAAACGTTCTGAAGAACAGTTGCAAGATGAAATGCCGTATAATGCAATTGCCCGTCAACTGGCTGATATCATTCATTGTAACGCTTGTATTATTAATAGCAAGGGAACTCTTCTAGGTTATTTCATGCGCTACAAAACCAATAATGACCGGGTTGAGGCTTTTTTTGACAATAAAAAATTACCTGAAGATTATGCGAAAGCAGCCAGTTTAGTCTATGATACAGAGGCGAATTTAGATGTAGATCACGATTTAAGTATCTTTCCAGTAGAGACAAAGTCTGATTTTCCTGATGGGTTGACAACGATTGCTCCTATTCATGTATCTGGGATTCGTTTGGGGTCATTGATTATTTGGCGCAATGATAAGGAATTTGCGGATGATGATTTGATTTTGGTTGAGATTGCTAGTACCGTAGTTGGGATTCAAATGTTGAACTTCCAACGAGAGGAAGATGAGAAAAATATTCGTCGCCGCACTGCGGTCAATATGGCTGTCAATACCTTGTCCTATTCAGAATTGCGGGCTGTATCTGCAATCCTCGGTGAATTGAAGGGAAATGAAGGGCAGTTAACTGCTTCCGTGATTGCGGATCGGATTGGTATTACCCGCTCTGTGATTGTCAATGCGCTGCGGAAATTGGAGTCAGCCGGTATTATTGAAAGTCGCTCTCTGGGGATGAAGGGAACCTACCTCAAAGTCTTGATCCCAGATATTTTTGAAGAAATTAAGAAAAGAGACTACTAATGACTAAAGCGTTAATTTCGATTGACTACACCGTTGATTTTGTAGCGGATGAAGGTAAGTTAACGGCAGGAGCTCCTGCACAAGCTATTTCTGAGAGTATTGCCCAGGTGACCCAGCTGGCTTTTGACCAAGGTGCCTATGTCTTTTTTGCGATTGATGCTCATGATATAGACGATCCCTTTCATCCAGAAAGCAAGCTCTTCCCACCTCATAATATCATTGGGACTAGTGGACGGGATTTGTATGGTCCCTTAGCTAATTTTTATCGGGAGCACAAAGCGGATCCACGTGTCTTTTGGATGGACAAGCGTCATTATTCTGCTTTTTCAGGAACTGATTTGGATATCCGCCTCCGGGAACGTGGCGTAGATACGGTTATTTTGACGGGAGTCTTAACGGACATTTGTGTCCTCCATACAGCAGTAGATGCCTATAATCTGTGCTATCAGATTGAAGTAGTCGCGCCTGCAGTGGCGTCGCTCACTCCTGAAAATCACCAATTTGCTTTAAATCATTTCAAACATGTTTTGGGAGCAAAAGTTGTGAATGAACAATTGGAAGAATTGTAAGATTAGAGTTCGAGGAGAATGGCCTAATGCCTAGCCTTCCTCGGACTCTATTTTCTTGCCTAACTACCGCATAAATACTAAAAATATGGTAAAATAGAGGGTATTGAAAAATCATCATTTCACGAAAGGAAGCAAGATGAAAATTACGCAAGAAGAGGTAACCCACGTTGCCAATCTTTCAAAATTGAAATTCTCTCCAGAAGAGACAGCTGAGTTTGCGACAACCTTGTCTAAAATTGTCGACATGGTGGAATTGTTGGAAGAAGTAGACACAACCGGTGTGGCACCAACAACAACCATGGCGGATCGCAAGACCGTATTGCGTCCGGATGTTGCTGAAAAAGGGACGGACCGTGACCGCTTGTTTAAAAATGTACCTGAAAAGGATAACTACTACATCAAGGTACCAGCTATCCTAGAAGATGGAGGAGATGCCTAATGTCATTCAACCATAAAACCATTGAAGAGTTGCACGACCTCCTTGTCTCTAAGGAAATTTCAGC
>NZ_CAJPOU010000065.1 GCF_905372335.1 Streptococcus sp. A12 | reverse complement strand
GGACAAGTACAATGAGAAAAGGAAGATGTATTATGACAAAACGGATTACCATCATCGAAGTAAAAGACTATGTCGGTCAAGAAGTGACCATCGGTGCTTGGGTGGCGAATAAATCAGGAAAAGGGAAGATCGCATTCTTGCAATTGCGTGACGGAACGGCCTTCTTCCAAGGTGTTGCTTTCAAACCAAACTTTATCGAAAAATTCGGCGAAGAAGTAGGTCTTGGAAAATTTGATACTATCAAACGTCTAAGCCAAGAAACATCTGTTTTCGTGACAGGGATTGTCAAAGAAGACGAGCGTTCTAAATTTGGTTACGAGCTCGATATTATAGACATCGAAGTGATCGGTGAATCTCAAGATTACCCAATCACTCCAAAAGAACATGGAACAGACTTCTTGATGGACAACCGTCACTTGTGGCTTCGTTCACGCAAACAAGTAGCTGTCATGCAAATCCGTAATGCGATCATCTATGCAACTTATGAGTTCTTTGATAAGAATGGCTTCATGAAGTTTGATAGCCCAATTCTTTCAGGAAATGCGGCAGAAGATTCAACTGAACTGTTTGAAACTGACTACTTTGGAACACCAGCTTACTTGAGTCAATCTGGTCAGCTTTATCTTGAAGCAGGTGCTATGGCTCTAGGTCGCGTCTTTGACTTTGGTCCAGTATTCCGTGCAGAGAAATCTAAGACTCGTCGTCACTTGACTGAGTTCTGGATGATGGATGCTGAGTACTCATACTTGACACATGATGAGTCACTTGACTTGCAAGAAGCTTATGTTAAAGCTTTGCTTCAAGGTGTGTTGGACCGTGCTCCTCAAGCCTTGGAAACATTGGAACGTGATACGGAACTTTTGAAACGCTACATTGCTGAGCCATTCAAACGCATTACTTACGATGAAGCGATTGATCTCTTGCAAGAGCACGAAAACGATGAAGATGCGGACTACGAACATCTTGAACATGGTGATGACTTCGGTTCACCACACGAAACATGGATTTCAAACCACTTTGGTGTACCAACCTTTGTGATCAACTATCCATCAGATATCAAGGCCTTCTACATGAAACCAGTTCCTGGTAACCCAGATCGCGTGCTTTGTGCAGACTTGCTTGCACCAGAAGGCTACGGAGAAATCATTGGTGGTTCAATGCGTGAGGAAGACTACGATGCGCTTGTAGCGAAGATGGAATCACTTGGTATGGATCGTACAGAGTATGAATTCTACCTTGACCTTCGTAAATACGGTACAGTCCCACACGGTGGATTTGGTATCGGTATCGAGCGTATGGTAACCTTCGCAGCTGGTACAAAACACATCCGTGAAGCCATTCCATTCCCACGTATGTTGCACCGTATCAAACCTTAATAACTATAAAAACGCCAATTGGCGTTTTTACATTAAATGAAAGAGGTGGAGAAAATGTAGGCAACTCTCAGTAAGTCTTTTAGAAACAATCATATTACATATTGAAAGAGAGAAAACAATGTTTAAAAGAACTTACAAAGGCAATATTCCACTCCTAGCAGGACTGGAATTTACATCTTATTTTGGAATTACCAGTTTTTGGATTTTATTCTTCATTCAAAATGGACTTTCCTTGCTTCAAATCGGTCTATTAGAGAGTATCTTTCATGGGACCAGCCTCTTGTGTGAGATCCCATCTGGTATGTTGGCAGATCGCATTAGCTACAAGACCAATCTCTATTTGGCTCGTTTGGCCAGCATTGGATCCTCTATCTTGATCTTGTTTGGTCAGGGGAATTTTTGGATCTATGCGCTTGCTATGATGGTCAGTGCTTGGTCTTATAATTTTGACTCGGGAACTAGCACCGCTTTCTTATACGATTCTGCGGTAGAAGCAGGGCAAAAGGACCGGTATCTTCAGATTTCTAGCTTTTTGTCTGGCGTGGCCGAAGTCACCCGAACTTTGGGTACCGTTGTGGCAGGCTTCTTTGTTCATGGCGCATTGGCCTGGACCTACCTAATTGCTATTGGTCTTTCCTTGCTTTCCATAGTCTTGATTTTTCTGATGAAGGAACCAGAGAGCAAGAGTGCTGAAAGAAATCATTTGACCTTAAAACGGATATTGGTGGTAGTGAAAAAAGAATGGCAGGAGAAACCAGTACTCTTTTACTGGATGCTCACCTATCAGTTACTAGGAACCATCATGTGTATGTTTTATTTTTACTACCAACAGAAAATCAGTGACTTAGCCAGTTGGCAAGTTTCGCTCATCATGTTGATTGGTAGTGGATTCAATCTCCTAGCGGTTTATCTGGCCAGTCAAATCGGGAAAAAATGGAATAGTAATCAAGTCTTTCCAATCCTAGTGGCGCTGACAGGTTTGGCCTTGCTTTTGGTAGCTTTCAAGACTCCATTCGCCTATCTGAGTGTCTATCTCTTGACCAATGCACTATACGCAGTTTATCAACCCATTTACTACAATGATTTACAAACTTATCTGCCTTCTAGTGTACGAGCAACCATGCTGAGTATCAATTCCATGATGTTTAGTCTTTCCATGATCGTGATCTTCCCACTGACTGGTTGGTTGATTGATACTAGTGGATTTGTAGCTGTTTTTCTTGTACTAGGTCTGATAACACTCCTTTCTTTCCCTCTCTTAGTGGTTGGATTAGGGAAAATGGGCAAGATCTTAAACAAGGGGACAAAGACGGAATAAAATTGCTGACCTTCATCAGGTCATTATTCGACTCTCTCTGCTTTGCAGGGAGAGTTTTTTTATCTTTCTAAATTGTGGTAAAATAAATACATCCTTTAGAAAGAAAAATGACTAGTATGAAAGACTTATTGAAATACTTCAGGAATTATAAAAAAGAAACCATACTGGGACCGTTTTTCAAGTTGTTAGAAGCAACTTTTGAATTACTGGTTCCACTTTTAATTGCCCATCTGGTCGATCAGCTCATCCCCCGTCAGGATCAAGGGGGGATATTTGGACTGGTTGGTCTCTTATTTGTTTTTGCTGGTTTTGGGGTTCTTGTAGCGATAACGGCCCAGTATTATTCGTCAAAAGCAGCGGTAGGTTATACCAAGGAATTGACCAATGACCTATATGAGAAGATTCTTAGCTTGTCTAAGGAGCAAAGAGACCGCTTAACCACCTCAAGTCTCGTGACGCGCTTAACCAGTGATACTTATCAGATTCAAACGGGGATTAATCTATTTTTACGTCTATTTCTCCGTGCGCCGATTGTCGTTTTCGGATCGATTTTTATGGCCTTCACTATTAGTCCGCAACTAACCTTATGGTTTATTGGTATGGTTGCTCTCTTGTCCCTCATCATTGTCCTTATGTCTCGGTTGGTCAATCCTCTTTATGCACGCATCAGGAAAATTACAGACCGAATGGTCACCATTACGCGTCAGCAGTTACAAGGGATGAGGGTTATCCGCGCCTTTGGGCAGGCAGCTAACGAAGAAGCAGAGTTTAATGAGGTTAACCAAGACTATACGAAGTGGCAATTAGTGGTCTCTAAATGGTCTAGTTTAATCGGTCCCTTGACTTTCCTCGTCGTGAATGGAACCTTGATTTGTATTCTTTGGCAAGGGCAATCCTCTATTCAAATGGGGACCCTCAGTCAAGGAATGTTGGTCGCTTTGGTCAATTACCTGCTTCAAATCTTAACAGAATTATTGAAGCTGGCCATGTTGGTGACATCGCTCAACCAAAGCTATATTGCTGCTGGTCGGATAGTCCAGGTCTTTGATGAGAAAAGTGAAGAGCTGGATCAAGAGTTGGATGATGTATCTGTTTCTGACCCTCAACTGGCGCTACAGATCCAAGACCTTGTCTTTACCTATCCTTTAGCCGCAAAACCATCCTTAGAAGGGATTCACTTATCCCTGAACAAGGGCCAAACCTTGGGAATTATTGGAGGGACAGGAGCTGGGAAGTCGACTCTGGTTCAATTGCTATGGCATCTTTATGGCCCAAGTCAGGGTAGTGTAAGTGTCTTTAAAGATGGACATAGTCCCAAGACCCTTGGTCAGTGGCGTGACTGGGTAGCAGTAGTTCCTCAAAAAGCAGAACTCTTTAAAGGAAGTATTCGTTCCAATCTAACGCTGGGATTAAATGAGGAAGCGAATGAAGAGCAGTTGTGGTGGGCCTTGGGAGTTGCGCAAGCAGCTGATTTCGTCCGTGAGAAAGAGGGAGGACTAGAGGCTCCCGTAGAAGCTTTTGGACGGAATTTTTCCGGTGGTCAACGTCAACGTTTGACCATAGCACGTGCTATCCTTCGCCAAGCTCCATTTTTGGTATTGAATGATTCTACATCTGCCTTGGACTATTTGACAGAAGCACGACTTTTACAGGCTCTAAAAGAGGAATTGACGGAGACAAGCCTCATTCTCATTTCGCAGCGGACCAATAGTCTACGAAGTGCTGAGCAAATTCTCGTCTTAGATAAAGGTCGTCAAGTCGGCCTAGGAAGTCATGAGGACTTGGTGGCAACGAATACTTTATACCAAGAGATTCATTACTCCCAACAGAAGAGAGAGGAGAGGGCAGAATGAAACAGAAGACTTATTTACGGCGCTTGCTTGCTGATATAGCCAAACAGCCCATTTGGCTAATCATAGCAAGTCTGGGAACCATCTTACAAGTCTTGTTGACCGTCTATATCCCTATCCTAATCGGGCGGGCAATAGACTTAGTGATCCTCCCTGATGCAGCTCACCCCATACTCCCACTTATCCTGCAAATGGGTCTAGTGATCCTCTTTGCAACGCTGATCCAATGGTTGAATCCTTTAATCTACAATCAGATGATCTATTGCTACAGTAAGGACTTAAGGGAGAAGGTCATCCAGAAAGTGTATATTCTTCCTTTATCTTACCTGGATCGTCAAGGTACTGGGGATTTGGTCAGTCGCTTGACCACGGACGTTGAACAACTGAACAATGGTTTATTCATGGTCTTCAGTCAGTTCTTTGTTGGTCTTCTTACGATTCTAGTGACCATAGCTAGTATGGCCCGATTGGATTGGATGATGATGGGGATGGTCTTGATCTTGACACCCTTATCACTCTTTATCGCCCGCTTTATTGCCAAGCGTTCTTACCATCTCTTCAGGATGCAGACCCAGGCGCGTGGGGCTCAGACGCAGATGATTGAAGAATCTCTCAGTCAAGAAAGCTTGCTTCAAGCCTTCAATGCTCAGGATGCATTTCATAGGAAGTTTATCGAGATCAATGGCGACTATGCTGCTTGCTCTCAAGAAGCGATTTTTTACTCCTCCACCGTTAATCCTGCGACGCGCTTTGTCAATGCCCTAATCTATGCGCTTGTGACGGGATTTGGTGCCTTCCGTATCCTATCTGGAACTGGCTTTACTGTTGGTCAGTTGGTGACCTTTCTCAACTATGTCAATCAGTATACTAAACCCTTCAATGACATCTCCTCCGTACTTGCTGAACTGCAAAGCGCCTTAGCTTGTGCAGAGCGCCTCTATAGTATCCTAGACCAGGAGGAAGTGAAAGAAAGTGGCAAGAGAGACTTGCAAGAAGACGCTGTAGAAGGAGCTGTCCAATTTGATCATGTCAGCTTTGGTTATCGCCCTGATCAGACCCTCATAAAGGATCTTTCCATTTCCATCCCGCCGGCTAGTAAGGTAGCTATTGTTGGTCCAACTGGGGCTGGGAAATCTACATTAATTAACCTTCTCATGCGCTACTATGATGTGGATCAAGGTCGCCTGTTCTTAGACCAAGTACCTGTAAGTGACTATAGTCTTGCTAGCTACCGCAAGCAGTTTGGAATGGTGCTCCAAGAGACTTGGCTCAAAGTTGGGACCGTACATGAGAATATCGCCTTTGGTCGACCAGATGCTAGTCGGGAAGAAGTTGTTCAAGCAGCAAAAGCTGCCAATGCTGATTTCTTTATTCAACAGCTTCCAGATGGCTATGATACCTATCTAGCAGATGCTGGAGACTCCCTCTCTCAAGGACAAAGACAGCTTCTGACAATCGCTCGGGTCTTTCTTGCAGTGCCTAAGATTCTGATTTTAGACGAGGCGACCTCTTCTATTGACACGCGGACAGAGTTGCTCATTCAGGATGCCTTTCATAAGCTAATGGTGGGTCGGACCAGCTTTGTGATTGCCCATCGCCTGTCTACAATTGAAAATGCGGATCTCATCCTAGTTATGGTAGATGGAAATATTGTCGAACATGGGAATCATACGGAGTTGATGGCTCAAAGAGGTGTATATTACAAAATGCAAACTGTCCAACTTTCGAATTAGTAAGACAAAACAAGACTGGATGGTAATCCAGTCTTGTCAGATTGAAGATAAAGTCTTCCGAAAAACTTTCCTTAGGTGAGTGCGGACGTCAGCGAACTTC
>NZ_CAJPOU010000064.1 GCF_905372335.1 Streptococcus sp. A12 | reverse complement strand
TAAGTCTTGTCATGGTTTCGATTAGCTTGTCCAAATCAAACGATAAGAAGCGATGATCGATCATTTACATGAATCCATCAACTGAGCAGGAGCAGGACAAAGAAGCGGTTCTAAACAATAGCGCTTCTGTCCTGCTCTCTTTTTTCTCTTCTTAAAATTTGTGATACAATGAAGAGAAAGCATTTCAATGAATACTAGGTTTGATGTGGGTTTAGTGGCTCATTGTATAAACCTGAGATGAGAAAGTTGGAATGTTAGAGAAGTGTGAGAATGTAAAAGGTAGCATCAAGATGCTAGGGAGAGGCCTTTGACAAGTGCAAGAGAATTGAATAGGAAGAGAAGATGATGAAGAATTGGAAGGATCTCTTAAAGAGATGGAGCGAGCTTGGGAAAGATATCCTCAGGATGCTCAACGACTGGCTTGATATTGGCTTGGGAAAGGTGACCGCTTTTCGCCTGACCAACGAACAGTTTGTCTATGGTTTGCTGATTACAGTATTTGCGGCAGCAAATCTGGTCTTGTGGGTTCAAAAATGGAATGGTTTTCCCATTACAGCGCTAGAAATGCCGGAAGTCGTTGAAAAGCAAGAAGAAGTTCATCGGGATCAGTTACCTCATACGGCTCGGATCATGGCAAATGGAGATCAACTCTATCATGACTTGATTTATATGAGTGCTGCCAAGGAAGATGGAAGCTATGATTTTTCTGAGAATTATCACTATGCTCAGGAATGGTTGAAGCAAGGGGATCTGGTCTTGGGGGATTTTGAAGGGACCATTAATTCGGATTATGGGCTTTCGGGCTATCCGATTTTCAATGCCCCTGGGGAGGTGGTTGCTTCGATTAAGGATGCAGGCTATCAGGTGATGGACCTGGGACATAACCATATCCTCGATTCTGGCTTGGAAGGGCTGTTTTCGACTGCAAAGGCCTTTGAAGACGCGGGGATCCAAACGGTTGGTGTCTACCCGCATGAGACGAGAGAGCAAGCCCCTATCCTGATCAAGGAGGTAAATGGAATCAAGATTGCAATTTTGGCCTACTCCTACGGATTTAATGGGATGGAATATAATCTAGAACAAGAGGACTATGATAATCGTCTATCGGACCTCAATGAGGAGCGGATGCGTCAAGAAATCCAAAAAGCTGAGATGGAAGCGGACGTAACTATTGTCATGCCTCAGATGGGGATTGAATATGAGTTAGAGCCATCAGAGGAACAAAAGGAGCTATACCATAAGATGATTTCTTGGGGGGCTGATATCGTCTTGGGCGGTCATCCTCATGTCGTCCAGCCTGCTGAGATTGTGGATAAGGATGGGCAACAGAAATTGATTGTTTATTCTATGGGGAATTTCCTTTCCAATCAGCGGATGGAAACCATGGAAGGGATAGACAATGCGCAATGGACCGAACGGGGGGTCCTGATGGATATCACCATTGAGAAGGTAGGGCGCAAGACACGGATCAAAACGGCCACAGCTCATCCTACTTGGGTCAACCGGACGCCAAAGGACAGTTATTCTCCTGAAGGTTATGAACTCTATCATTTCCAGACCTATATCTTGGAGGACTGGATTGAAGGAGGCAAGTACCGGGACCAATTGGATGATGAAACAAAGGCGCGTGTTGATACAGCCTACCAGGAAGTGAAGGAACATGTGAATCTGAATTGGCAGCAGGAAGGGGCGAATTAGGAAATGGATAAACTTGGATGGTTACCAATTGGATTTGTTGGACTGATCATCATTATGGTTCTAACAAATCGGATAGCAACGATTCGTCTGAGAAAAAAATTAGCCCAGGCTTGGGAGGGAAAACCTTTTTTTATAAAAAATGATAGTGAAGAGAGTTTAGTGGAAACGATGCTTTTGGCATCTACACTCCGACCAACAGATAGTCAAGTAGATGGTCAAACTTGGCATGATTTAGACATGCATAGAGTCTTTGATCGGTTGAACCATACACAGTCTAGTATTGGGGCAGAGGCCTTGTATCAGAAGATGCGTTTGATAAACTTTCAACCAGATGCATCTTTGCAGGAGTTAGAAGATTTCTTTGAACATCATCCGGATCTTCGTCTGAAGGTTCAGGTTGTTATGAACCAGTTAGGAAAAAAGAACCACAATATGGCTAGAAGTATTGTGGCGAATCCAGGGAAGCAAGATTCGAGGATTTATCTTTCTCTCTATATTTTTTTAGCGTGTTTGCCAGTCCTCTCTCTTTTCTTTCTTCCGTTTTTTCAAATTCAAGCCATGTCAGTCTTGATAGCGAGTGTGATGTTTAATATCATTTTTTCGAGCATTCGGAATTGGTCGAATAAAATGCGCTTGGATCAAGTTAGTTACCTGGTTCGTATATTTGCTTCAGCGGAAAAGCTGAGCCGTCTAGCGCTACCAAAACAAGAAACCCTCAAACAGGCTATCCAACCATTTAAGAAGACGAAAGTCATTTCCAGCATCTTACAAAGTCCAACAGGAAGCTCCGAGATGGAAATTATCCTGATCTACCTTAATTTTCTTTTCTTAATTCCGCAGATTGCCCAAATCTATATCTACCAGCAAGTGAGGACTCATCAGAAAGAAGCGCAGGAAACAATCAATCTTTTGGGGGAATTGGAAGTAGCCATCAGCCTTCTACGCCATAAGCGTGATGTTGATTTGGTTTGTCATCCCAATTTTAAGGAAGAAGCTGGGATTAAAGGAAAGGGGATCTACCATCCTTTACTAGCGGATCCGGTTGCTAACGACGTTAGTTTTGAAAGAAATATGGTGATTAGTGGGGATAATGCCTCAGGGAAATCTACTTATCTGAAAATGGTAGCCATTAACTGTATTCTAGCGCAGGGTTTGGGCTTTGCTTATGGCGACAGTTTGGAGCTTTCTTATGGACATGCCATGACCTCTATGGATGTCAGCGATGATATCGAGGTTGGAGATAGTTATTTTATTACAGAGAGCAAAACGATTCTCCGAATGATTGAGAGTCTGGAAAAGTCTGGTTTTCATTATTTCTTTATTGATGAACTCTTTAAGGGAACCAATACCATTGAGCGAATTGGGTCTGGCTTAGGGATTGTCCGCTGGCTATCGAGACACGATTGCTTGTATATGATTTCGAGTCATGATATTGAGCTAGTTGCGGCATCTGGTGCAGTAAATGATAATTATCATTTTGACAGTCGCTATGTTGACGGGAAAATCGTCTTTGATTATCAGATAAAGGAGGGAGCAGCAGTAACGAAGAATGCGGTCAATACATTAAAAAGCCTCCATTTCCCTTCGGAAATCACTCGAACTTCCCAAGAATTAATTGGACAATATGAAGAAACAGGGAAATGGTCTTTAAATAGAATGTTGAGTGATAAAGAGGAAGGTTGCTAGGCTTTATCAGACCTTCTGTTGTAAAAAATTAAAAGCACATAAAACGCAAACTTCACTTGTGTTTTATGTGCTTTTATTATTTGATCTATTGGTTAAAGACAAGCTTTTCGGTATTGGCTTGGAGTGACCTGATAGTATTTCTTGAACTGGCGATTAAAGTTTGAGAGGTTATTGAAGCCAGATTGGCTCGCGATATCAATGATTGGCAGATCGGAATGCTGGAGGAGGTGGGCCGCTTTTTTCAGTCGATATTGGATGATGTACTCCATACAAGAGAGCCCTAATTGTTTCTTAAAGAAATTCATGAAGTGGGTCGGACTAAAATGGCACAACTCTGCCAAATGCTCAATCATGAGCTCCTCTTGGTAATGGTTCGAAATATGGTCAAGGACCAAACGGATTTTTTCTTCTCTACGGTAAGCGTCTGTTGAGAACTTCTTCTCGACGATGTAGTTGTGGGAGAAGAGGAGATAGAGGAGTTCATTGAGCTGGGATTTAAGTCGGAGTTCATAGAAGGGGCCTTGTTCTCTTCCGTTTGCCATACAGGTTAAGAGGCTCTGTTTGATTTCTTCGTAACCAGGTGATTGGGCTTGAATGCGTCGGACAAATTCAAAATCCCCATTGTAGAGGGGTTGTAGATATTTTAGAGTGGCGATATTTTTATGGGTAATCCCAATCAGGTCCAAATTAAAATGCAGGACATCCATGGTATGGGAAGAACTCTGGATGGGGTGGATGGAGTGAAGGGCATTGGGTCGGATCAAAATAATATCACTAGGCTGACTATTAAAATATTCATAGTCGATATGGAACTGAGCAGTCCCTTCATTGACATAAATAATCTCAATATCGGTGTGCCAGTGAAATAAGATATCTGGCTGGCCATTTTGAGTGCTAATCTGTTTGATTGAAAAAGGGAAATCGCTATTGGTAAAGGATGTTTGGCGGTATAAGGTATTTGTGTTCATGCCTACCTCTTAGATCTTTTTCGGGAGTAGCAGACGTTTTTACCAGGTGTGTGAAAGGGTCTGCTAGTTACTTCATACAGGGAAAATCTACTATCTATATTATAATAAAATTGGACCAAAAATTAAAGAGGATTCGGTGGAATTTCTTAAGTTTTAAGGAAGGAGGAGAGGTGTGATTTATGGGAGAGAAGGCTCCAAAATGATGAGGGAATGGTGTATAATAGGGGAAAGATGGAAAGAGGTGGCGGTATGCTACAAATGATTGCGACAGATATGGATGGCACTCTGATGGACGAGCAAGGAGAAGTAGAACATGAGCGCTTGAGCCACATTTTGGATCAGCTAGACCAAAGAGGAATTCCCTTTGTCATTGCGACAGGGAATGGCTATAGCCGTATGGCTCATGTATTGGGAGACTTGAAAGATCGCGTCACCTTGGTGCTGGCCAATGGGGCAAGGATATTAGAGAAGGGGAAGCTCATCCGAGAGTGTAGCTGGCCGGAAGAGCTGGTGCAAGAGGTCTTGCAGTATCTAGAAGGCCGAGAAGAAGAACTTCATCTGGTCGTTAGTAGCTTATCGGGAGGCTATGCCAAGAAAGGAACAGAGTTTCCTCTTTTAGAGCAATTGATGACGCCTGAGTTAGCGGCTGCTTTTTACAAACGGATGCGCTTTGTGGATGATCTGGCACAAGAGGATGGCGAGCAAGTTTTGAAACTAAGTGTCGTCACGGAGACTGAAAAAGTCGAAGTCTTTGTGCAAGAGTTACGAGAAAAGTTTGGAGAGCGCTTGCTTCCTGCAGCTAGTGGCTATGGGGCCATTGATATTCTGCAACCGGGTGTCAATAAGGCTACAGCCATTCAATTCTTAGAAGAACGCTGGGGCGTAGATGGTGGACACCTGATGGCATTTGGCGATAGCCAAAACGATGTCGAGATGCTTGAGTTAGCGACCTATTCCTATGCAATGGAAAATGCGGATACCCATGCGCGACAAGCAGCCCGCTATACGGCGCCTTCTCATCAGAATCAGGGGGTCTATGAAGTCATCGAAGCTTATTTGGATGGAAGGCTCAGCTTCGACTAGGATCTTATCCTACCTTGCACAGTTTCTACTATACGAATCGAAAGGAGCCTTTATGGCTGTACAATTATTAGAAACCTGGCTGTTGAAAGAACAGGCAAAAATACAGAAGAATTACCGAGAACTGAATCAAAATCCTTTGAGGGAACCCGATATTCTTTTTATAGGAGACTCTATCGTCGAATACTATCCCCTTCAAGAGTTGCTGTTGACGGATCAGTATATGGTGAACCGGGGGATTAGAGGCTACAAGACAGACCTCTTAAGAGATCATCTAGACGCCCACATTTTCGGTCAAGCAGTGGACAAGGTCTTTTTGCTGATTGGAACTAATGACATTGGTAAGGAAATGCCCCTGTCGGAAACCATTGAAAACATGAACATCATCCTGCAGGAGATGGTGCGGCTCTTGCCCTTGGCGCAAATCAAACTCGTTTCGGTTCTTCCTGTGAATGAGGGAGAGCCCTACAAGGGGACAGTTTATATCCGGACTAATCAGAAGATTCAGACCTTGAACCAGGCCTACCACGAATTGGCCCAAGGGATGATAAATGTTGAATTTATCAATGTTTTTGACCATTTGCTTGGAGAAGATGGTCAGCTCAAGCCGGCTTATACAACAGATGGTCTTCATTTAACAATTGAAGGATACAGGGTCTTGAGTAAGGCTCTTCAAAGAGAAATATAACCCATCCTAGCAAGGAAAATGATTTTCCAGCTAGGATTTTTTAATGTCTTCTATAAAACAGTTTGGGGAAACACTCTATTTTGTACTAATTCTACAACAAGCAAAAACCTTGTCCTTATGCGGTTTATGACTTCTGTTATAAAATAGTTGGCAGAAACAGAACAGATTTTTGCTTTGTGTTATGTAATAGTTCCAGGCGTTCGGTGAGCATATTCTTATACAAGGACAATAAAACGTGATAAATTGATATAGTAAAGTTATTTGAAACGTTTTCACTCTTTGTCGAATTCAGTTCAAAGACTGACAATTATTTTTATTGAAGGAGAGTTAT
>NZ_CAJPOU010000063.1 GCF_905372335.1 Streptococcus sp. A12 | reverse complement strand
AGCAGCTTTCACAGCTCTTGCAGATGCAGCTAAAGCAAAACTTGGTAAATAATTAATAAAGAGATCCGCATGGATCTCTTTTTCTTTGAGTGAAGGAATCGGCTGTGACAGTGTCATCTTTTTTTCTTGCTGATTTCGTGCTATAATGAAAAAAAATAGAAGGTTTTTGAAGGAGGACAAGACTTTGGGACATAAACGATTAGCTTGGGATGAGTATTTTGCGGCACAGGCTTTGTTAATATCGAATCGGGCAACCTGTAAGCGGGCCAAGGTGGGTGCTGTATTGGTCAAGGATCATAAGGTGGTTGCGACGGGTTACAATGGCTCTGTCTCTGGTACGGAGCATTGCTTGGATCATGACTGCCTCATGGTGGAGGGACACTGTGTTCGGACCCTCCATGCAGAGGTCAATGCGATTTTACAGGGAGCGGAACGAGGGATTCCCAAAGGTTTCACAGCTTATGTGACCCATTTCCCTTGCCTCAACTGTACCAAGCAGCTGCTTCAAGTAGGCTGCAAGCGGGTAGTTTATATTCATCAATACCGCATCGATGAGTATGCTCAATATCTCTACCGTGAAAAAGAAGTAGAGCTAGTTCATCTTCCATTGGAAGTGGTCAAAGAAGCTATTGCAGAGGCAGACTTTATTTAAGAATGGCTTGTTGTCTCACTAGCTACAATTAAAAAGAAAGCTCGTTTTTTGGTTCACGCTTCACTGATTCGTCTAGAGGAAGGAGATTGTGATGAACCGTAAAATTTGCTACCTCATTCTCTTACTAGTCCAGGTTCTTGGAGCTCTTTTTCAAGTATTTATGCTCTTATCCGGAGAGCCTGGAAATGGAGAGAATCCCTCTATCATCTGGTTGTCAATCCTTCAGATTCTTTTATGGCTACTTATTCAAGTTCTTTCTCACAGTAAAAATCTGGAAAGACCAGGGGAAGCAGGAAGGGCTTCTTATATACGCTCTCTTCCTAGTTCTCAGCATCTTTTGGCCACAAGAGGTTCCTATTGCTTTGTTTGGTACGGAGGTGGTGATGAGACTTTCTCAACTTCCAACCTTAGCGATTGTCTTGATAATGATTAATAAGGTGGAGTGGCCTCGTCTTCGTTCTTTGGTTGGTCAGGAAGGAACCTGGTATCCAATCGTTCCGTTGGTTTCCTTGGGGATCAGTATCTTACAATTGGTAGATCGGATTCCTGTTGTCCTACGCTTGTGGAATATATTGGATCATTCAAAATCTGACTTTTACTGGAGATTATTTGAAGGTGTGGATCAAGAAGTCCTGCTTATCATCTTGTTGTCTAGTTTCCTCATCATTAAGAATCAGAAGGTCCTATTTGTGCTCAGTTGCCTTTATGGTTGTTACTATCTCTCTTCTGTCATGCTAGACCTCCTTGTTTTAAAGACGACTGCACCCATTCCTTTTTACCATTCTGTCATTTCCCTTTATTTGGTATATAGACAGAAGGAAAGTTTGCAGAGCTCTTTGGGACTCGGTCAAGCTCCCTTTCGGACCAAGAAGGTGCTGCATGTGGAAATGAAGAAGAGGCAGGTGAGCGGTTAGAAAGTCAAAGAAGCTCAGACGAAGTAATCTCCGGAAATAAGGAATCTTCTTCCTTATTGTCCGATTTACTTTCTTACCCAAAACGATACGGCCATCCTAATGTATTCGTCTTGATGAAAGAAAAATTAGTCATCGCTCCTCTTGTTATGTTATTTGGGAACCAATCGGGCGACAGGGGAGAAGGAGTTGTAACAAAGGACTTAGAGGCTGGGCAGGAGAAACCTACAGTGGATATGACGGTTGAGCAAGATAAAACAATAGCCAGCAGTCACTTGAGACCTCTAGAGAGCCTGTTAACGGTGAATTAACCACTGAAGGAAATGCATCGTCTCTTTATTCTTATCTCTTTGCTCTTCCAAAATGGCTCGGTCTTACTTATTATGGCTTGGGCTTCGTCGGACTCATCTTAACCGGCCCTTTTGCCTTCATAATTTTTTATGCAACGAGTATCCATTTGATCCTATTCACCATCGGCTTTGTCTCAACCCAGTTCGCTTTGGCGATAGATTCTCGAATCTTTTGGGCTTCTGCATGTATTTTCTACGGGCTATCAGCTGTTTATGGCTTGCTGTGGCCACTACAGGTCCTCTCTGTCTGTTTAGCCATCGATGTCCTACTAGGTACTTTCTTTTGGGTGAAACGACCAAAGGATACTAAGAAAAACAGTTTTTGACAAGAAAAAAGGCTCTATCATTGCGATAGAGTCTTTATTTGTTATTTCACTTCGCCACCTTCAACAACGAGGTCATCCGCTTTTGCAACATCGCCGTAGGTTGGGTGAAGAGTTTTTTCATAAGCTTTGTGGAAGAAGTTTTCTTTTCCAAGCTTTTTAATGTCATCGTTAATGAAATCGAGGAGTTCTTTGTTTCCTTTTTGAACCGCTGGTGCGATCGTATCTGGATCACCAAGTGAAGTAATTCCAACTTCGTATCCTTTGTTTTCAAGGGCCCAGGCAAGAACTTCTGTGTTGTCTGTTGAGAAGGCATCGCCACGTCCATCTAGGAGAGCTTGATAGGCATCGCTGTATTGGTCATATTTTTGAAGTTTCACTTCTGGATGGTTCTTTTCGAAGTAGGTTTCAGCAGTAGTTCCCTTGGTTACGATCAAGGTTTTTCCTTCCAATTGTTTCACATCTGTGATGACCTTATCTTTAGGAGACACGACACCGAGTGAAACCTTCATGTAAGGAAGGGCAAAGTCTACTTGTTTCTTACGCTCATCTGTTACAGTGAAGTTGGCTAAGGTGATATCCACTTTATTAGAGATTAAGTATTCCGCACGGTTAGCCGCATCCACTGATACATATTTCGGTTTGACACCAAGGTCTTTAGCTAATTGGTTTCCTAATTCGATATCGTAACCTTGGTATGATCCATCATTATCAACATAACCAAAAGGTTTTTTGTCTCCAAAGACTGCGATACGAAGCTCGCCACTTTTCTTGATTTCTTCAATGGTACGAGCTTTAGAGCCGGTAGAAGAAGATGATGACTTGCTAGAGCCACATGCAGTGATAAAGAGCAAAGCGAGAGCGAAGGTAAAAAGAACTAAAATTGGTTTAATGAATTTCATAAAAATCTCCTTTATAGATATGAGCCAAATTGGCTAAAGTCAAATACATTTAAAAATTCTTGTGCTCGTTGGGTTTGTGGGTTGGTAAAGAAGGAGTGAGCACTTCCTTCTTCAGCAATTTTACCCTGATCCAAGAAAATGATCCGATCGGCAATGGCTTGTGCGAACTGTAACTCGTGGGTCACCAGAATCATGGTCCGTCCTTCTTGGGCCAGGTCGTTGATGAGTTCTAGGACTTCCCGGACCATCTCAGGGTCTAGAGAGGCTGTCACTTCATCGAAGAGGATAATTTCTGGATGCATGAGGAGGGAGCGGACGATGGCTACCCGTTGCTTCTGTCCACCAGACAACTGTCTTGCGTAGCTATGTTTCTTCTCTAAGAGACCGACCCGTTCCAGTAACTTTTCTGCTTCCTTGATGACTTCCTCTTTAGCTCGTCCTTGAGCTTTTGTAGGACCAAGAATCAAGTTTTGGAGGACGTCTAAATGGGGGAAGAGTTCATAACTTTGGAAGACCATCCCAATCTTTTGTCGGACCAGGTGGAAGTCTTTTTGGTTTTTGGTAATGGATTGACCATCCAAGATGATATCGCCAGCTTGGATAGTTTCTAAGCCGTTGATACAACGAAGGAGGGTACTCTTACCACAACCAGAAGGCCCCAAGACCACCACGACCTCCCCTTTTTGAACCTTGAGGGAAAGTCCTTGGAGGATAGGAGTGTCTCCAAAGGATTTTTTTAGGTCTTTAATTTCTAAAATGGTTTCAGACATATTAATTCCTCCAGTGGTTTTCTAACTGTCCTGCTAATTTGGAAATAGGGAAGCAGACAATAAAGTACAAGACTAAAATGGTTCCATAAATCCAAAAAGAAGCGTTTGGGATGGTCAGGCGGTTGCTATCGATGATTTGTTGGCCGACCTTGGTAACTTCTACAACCCCGATGAGGACCACTAAGGAGGTTGTCTTAATCATACGGGTAATCAGGTTAATAGCTTGTGGAAGCAATCGTCTGAGAACCTGTGGGATGATAATGTATCGGTATAGTTGAACCTTGCTTAATCCTAAGGCTTGTCCACTTTCAAACTGATGTTTTGGAAGAGAAGTGATGGCCCCTCGAACCAAATCCCCCATCTCAGCCGTTCCCCAAAGGGTAAAGACGATAATGGCTGAACTTTCACCAGAAATGTTTATGTTGAAATTGCGGGCCAAACCGAAGTATACGATAAAGAGCAAGACCAACTGGGGCATGATCCGAATGAATTCCAGATAAAAGCGAGTGAGCAGACGAATGACTTTTGAATGAGAAGTCATCACGATTCCGAGTAAAGTTCCAAGGATCATGGATAGGAAGACAGAGATAATGGAAATCCCAATGGTTACGCTCAAGCCTTGGAGTATCCGAAGGAGATTATTTCCCTGAAAGAGTACTTGAATTCCCGAATCCTGCATGGCGTAATCTCCTTTCTATCCAACTAAAGAGAAGTGAAATCGGTAGTAAGAGAAGTAGATAGGCAATGACCAACATGGTCAGGGCGATATCTGTCTCGTAATAGAGTCCGATCAAATCTTTTGCGACATACATGAGGTCAGCTAAAGCGACTACAGAGAATACAGAAGTCTCTTTAATCAGGAAAATGACATTGGCACTAAAGGAAGGCAGAGCCACTGCGGTCGCTTGTGGTAGGATCACATAGCGAAAGACCTGTCTGGGTGTTAGCCCAATGGAGAGACCGATTTCATGCTGGGTTTGACTGACAGCTTCTAGACCGCTTCGGAAGGACTCAGCCATATAGGAACCCCCTAAAAAGATGAGACCAATGGTTGCACAGACTTCTGAAGAAAGGACGATACCTATCCTTGGCAAGCCAAAGTAGAGGAAGAAGAGCTGAATCAAGAGCGGTGTATTTCGAGAAAGTTCGATGTAACAGCCAGCTAGTTGACTTAAAATCGGTAGACGATAATGTCGGATGATACTGACAATCAGTCCTAAAAGAAATGAACCTAAAATTCCCCATACAGCGATGTGTAAGGTCAAGAAAAAGGCCTGCTGGTAGAGTGGAAAATATTGTTCAACAATTGACCAATCCAAAAATGATTTCCTCCTCTCTAATGAGCAAGGAAAAAAGAAATGCTACCTTACTGATTAGAAAATAATAAAGTCATTGTAACACGAAAAAAATCATTTGAATAATATGGATAATTTATCAAGATGATAGATAAAATTTATCACTCATCATAGCCGATGAAATGAATCATCAAATGCGGTATAATAGGAGTAAGAAACGCCAAATAACTTAAACTTGTAAAAGAGGAGGGATAAAGATGACAGATCAAGATCCAAAGTATCAATCAAACAAAGAGCATAATAATATACCTGAGGGGGCTGTTCAGTCACCAACGATGGAACAAGGTCCAGAAAATCCAGTTCAGCCACTAATGACGGTTCAAGGCCAAGAAAAACCTGCTCCTAATACAGGGATTCTAACTTTTGTATTTTTCCTAAACATCGGCTATCTTGGACTGTTTATAGGCAGTGCTCTGATGGTCGGAGGATGGGCAATTGCCTTCCTATTCTTTTTCGGATTACATCTGATTTCTTATATTATTGCTACAGTCCTGCTTGGCATTGGAAGGATATTCGCCAGTAAGGAGATTCTATTTGTCTCTGTAGCTTTCTTTTTCATCTCTATGTTTTTAGCTGGTGATCCGGATTGGTTTCTATTTCGAATTCCATCTATCATTTCCACTATCCTTGTCTTAATAGGAACCTTGCTACTGTAAGGACTAGGGATGGATAGCGGTTTAACTACAAGAGATATAGTTTCAAACTATATCTTTTTCTTTTTATAAAAATAGGAATATTGGTGCAAAATCGTGATATAATAGTTTGGTTATATGGTCCCGATAAGGTGGTAGAAAGCATCTACCAGTTCTTTGTAACTCTATAACAATATTTTTTAAGGGGGGACATTTTTATGTCAGAACGTAAATTATTCACGTCTGAATCTGTATCTGAGGGGCATCCAGATAAGATTGCAGACCAAATTTCAGATGCTATTTTGGATGCTATTTTAGAGCAAGATCCAGAGGCGCACGTGGCTGCTGAAACAGCTGTTTATACTGGTTCAGTACATGTTTTCGGTGAAATTTCAACCAATGCTTATGTCGATATTAACCGTGTGGTTCGTGATACCATTGCAGAGATTGGTTATACCAATACAGAGTATGGTTTTTCTGCAGAGACGGTGGGAGTTCACCCATCACTTGTTGAGCAGTCACCAGATATTGCCCAAGGGGTTAATGAAGCCTTGGAAGTGCGTGGAAATGCAGACCAAGATCCACTTGATCTGATTGGAGCAGGAGACCAAGGTCTCATGTTTGGTTTTGCGGTGGATGAGACAGAAGAACT
>NZ_CAJPOU010000062.1 GCF_905372335.1 Streptococcus sp. A12 | reverse complement strand
AGTCCTAGCCTCTCAATTGTTTTTGGATTGTCGAGCAAGACGCAGTGGTTGAGTGAGCTCTACTACGCTGATTTCATCAGCTTTTACAGCCCTACTCAACTGTGCGGAGGTGGGACGACGAAATCGAATTCTAACGAATTACCGATTTCTGTCCCACTCTCATCTTTTTTTTCAAATGAAGAAACGATAGAAATATGGGATAACAAGGATAAAGAGAAACATCAAAGAGTACTGGAATGAGTGTGAGAATAATAGCATCAGTTTCGATACCAAAAAAAGATGCTTGAGCAAGTCTTACCTGGGATAATTTGCTATAATAGTAAGAGAAAACAAAAAGGGAGAAGCCTATGGCAATAACAGTCCGAGATTTAATTGATAAGCTTCGGTTGAAGGTTGTGTACGGCAATGAAAGCCTATTTGAAAAAGAAATCACAACGGCAGATATTTCACGTCCTGGACTTGAAATGACAGGATATTTTGATTACTATACTCCAGAACGAATTCAATTGGTTGGGATGAAAGAGTGGTCTTACCTCATCAAGATGACATCCCACAATCGTCACCAAGTTTTGAGAAAGATGTTCCAGCCGGAAACACCAGTTATCATTATTGCGCGTGATTTGGAGATTCCAGAAGAAATGCTCCGTGCTGCAGAGGAAAAGCAAATCGCGATTTTAAGCAGTCGCGTTCCAACTAGTCGCCTGTCTGGTGAACTATCAAGCTACCTAGATTCTCTCCTTGCGGAAAGAACTAGTGTCCACGGCGTCTTGATGGATATCTATGGCATGGGGGTTCTGATCCAAGGAGATAGTGGAATCGGGAAGAGTGAGACTGGGTTAGAGCTCGTCAAACGAGGCCATCGTTTGGTAGCAGATGACCGGGTAGATGTCTTCGCCCGTGATGAGATGACCTTGTGGGGTGAGCCTGCTGAAATTCTACGCCATCTGCTAGAGATTCGGGGAGTAGGGATCATTGATGTCATGAGTCTCTATGGTGCCAGTGCTGTGAAGGATTCTTCTCAAGTTCAAATCGCGGTTTACTTGGAAAACTACACCAAGGAACAAACCTACGATCGTCTTGGTAATAATGCGGAAGAAATTGAGTTCTGTGGAGTAACCATTCCAAGAATTCGCATTCCTGTTAAGACAGGTCGCAATATTTCCGTTGTCATTGAGGCAGCAGCGATGAACTACCGCGCTAAAGAAATGGGATATGATGCTACTAAAACCTTTGAAGATCGATTGACCCAGTTGATTGATCAAAATGAGGTGAAAGTATGAATCCAGTAGCTATTCAACTCGGTCCCTTTAGTATCCGTTGGTATGCGATTTGTATTATCCTCGGTCTCCTTTTGGCAGTCATCCTGTCTATGAAAGAAGCACCTCGTAAAGGGATAGAGTCAGACGATATCATTGATTTCATTCTGATTGCTTTTCCAGTAGCGATCATAGGGGCCCGTCTCTACTATGTTATTTTTCGATGGTCATATTTCAGGGAAAATCCAGGAGAGATTTTTGCCGTATGGAACGGTGGGATCGCTATCTATGGTGGACTCCTGGCAGGAGCTCTGGTCCTCTACCTATTTTCACGCAGTCGTTTGATTGATCCAGTTGATTTTTTAGATATCGCTGCACCGAGTGTCATGATTGCTCAAAGTATTGGCCGTTGGGGCAATTTTGTTAACCAAGAAGCCTACGGAGCCATTGTTAAGAATTTAGATTATTTACCTTCTTTCATTCGGAATCAGATGTTTATTGATGGACATTACCGTCAACCGACCTTCTTATATGAATCTTGTTGGAACTTGCTTGGTTTTGTGCTGATTCTTTACTTGCGTCGTCGTCCGAAACTTTTGAGAAAGGGCGAAGTTACTGCTTTCTATCTGATCTGGTATGGCTTTGGTCGAATGATTATTGAAGGAATGCGGACAGATAGCTTGATGTTTTTGGGAATTCGAGTTTCACAATGGCTTTCCCTGATCCTCATCCTACTTGGAATCAGCATCATGATCTATCAACGAAAAAAGAATGCACCATTTTATAGAACGGAAATAGATTAAGGAGAAAAGAAATGTTTATTGAAATTGCCTATGGGCTTTTAGGGTTAGCTTTAGTAGTTTTGGTCATCTACTTGATTATCTTGTTTTCAAAGATTGGAAAAGTTGTAGATGAGACTCAGGTAACGATTAAGACCTTGACATCAGATGTGAATGTAACCTTACACCAAACCAATGAGTTGTTAGCAAAAGTGAATGTTTTGACAGAAGATTTGAATCAAAAAGTTGCAACCATTGATCCACTCTTCACTGCAGTGGCAGATTTGTCTGTATCTGTATCAGATCTGAATGATCAAGCGCGTCAGATTAGCAAAAAAGCTGTCGTAGTTGGTGGGAAAACCGTTAAAACATCTGTCGGATTAAAGGCAGCTCGCATGGCTATGAAATTATTTAAATAAGAAAAGAGGTACCTTATGGGACGTTTATCATCATTATTAATTGGAACGATCACTGGCGCATCCGCAGCCTACTTCCTGACAACCAAAAAAGGGAAAGAGTTGACTGGGAAAGTCAAAGGTTTTGTAAAAGAATACCAAGAAAATCCACAAGAAGTTCATGATTCGGTGAAACAATCTGCAATGGAACTATCCAAGCAAGCATCAGACGCTATTCAGCAAACCAAAGAAAAAGTTGAAAGTGGCGAGATCAACAAAGACACTGTTATCGAGACAGTGAAAGATAAGACGCAGGATGTGGTAGAATTTTCACAAGATGCTATCCAAACGATTAAGGAAAAAATCCAGCAAAAGACCGGCAATCAAGCAAGTCCTTTCCAGCCTAAACAGGAAAAAGAAAGTGAAGAGATTGTTCTTGAATTAGAAGAAGAAACAGCTCTTCCAGAAGTGGAAGAAGAGATCAAAGAAACAGCTGTAGAAGAAGAATAAAATAATCCCTCACCAATGGTGAGGGATTTCTTTTATGAAATGACAAACGAGGATGGGAAATGCCAAAAAGCCTCCCGAAGGAGGCTAAAAATGTAATCTTAGTCCTGTTTCCGTTTTAACTGGAAAATGCGGAAAGCTTGGATACTTCCCAAACTACAAGCAATTGCTGAGGCAAAAGCAAAGAAGGTATTCATCTTCATTGATAAAAAGACGAAACTAAATAAAACAGTTAAGACACAAAACACAGCAATATTAAGGAAAAATAGTAGCTCACTTAATTGCGGAGCTGGTTCAGTATCAAGGTTAAAATCATAATTAGTTGTTGTATTCTCTTGTTGAAGAGGGACTTCGACATAGTCGTATTCTTCAACAACTCTAAGTTTTCTTGCGGGCATATTTCTCTCTCCTAACAGTACTCTATTATTTTAACACGTTTTCAAGCATAGAAATGTTACAAAACTGTTACAATTTTTACAAAATTAAGAAATTTAGAGAGCAAAATGACTTTTTTGGTATAATAGTTTTCATGAAAAAGATAATTATTACAGCTACAGCTGAAAGTATTGAACAGGTTCAAGCCCTTCTGGAAGTAGGTGTGGACCGTATTTATGTCGGAGAAAAGGAATTTGGATTACGACTTCCTCACACTTTCTCGTATGACGAATTAAGTCGAATTTCTGACCTAGTCCATGCGGCAGGTAAGGAAATGACAGTGGCTGTCAATGCCTTGATGCACCAAGACATGATGGATCGTATCAAACCATTTTTAGATTTCCTTGCTTCGATTAACGTCGATTATATCACGGTAGGAGATGCAGGCGTCTTTTATGTATTGAAGCGGGATGACTACAGCTTTAAAACCATTTATGATGCTTCTACCATGGTGACAAGTAGCCGTCAGATCAATTTCTGGGGACAAAAGGCTGGTGCTTCAGAAGCTGTTCTTGCTCGAGAAATCCCATCTGCAGAGCTCTTCAAGATGCCAGAAATCTTAGAGATTCCTGCTGAAGTATTGGTTTATGGGGCCAGTGTGATTCATCATTCCAAACGCCCTCTTTTGCAGAATTACTACAATTTTACGCACATCGATGACGAAAAGACGAGAGAGCGCGATCTCTTTTTGGCAGAACCAGGAGATCCAGAAAGCCACTATTCTATCTTTGAGGACAAGCATGGAACTCATATTTTTGCCAATAATGACCTGGATTTGATGACCAAACTCTCTGAGTTAGTCGAGCATGGTTTTACTCACTGGAAGTTAGAGGGGATTTATACACCTGGTCAAAACTTTGTGGAAATTGCCAAGTGTTTTGTGAAAGCGCGTGAGCTTCTAGAAGCTGGGACTTTCACATCTGATCAAGCCTTCTTATTGGATGAGCAGATTCACCAATTGCATCCTAAGAATCGTTTCCTTGACACTGGATTTTATGATTACGATCCAGACATGGTTAAATAAAGGAGAAAAGCCTGCCAGGAGTGCGGGCCTTCCTTTTTGGTGATGGTAAAGAATGAGAATTGTCAAAACAATTCCCAAACCATTGCCTTTCGACTGGATTTGCTATAAAATAGACAAGATTGATAATCTAACTAATATACTTGTAATATACTAGGAGATATGATGACAAAACAATTGAAACGTCCTGAGGTTCTATCACCTGCGGGAACACTTGAAAAACTAAAGGTTGCTGTGCGCTATGGTGCGGATGCCGTCTTTATTGGTGGACAGGCTTATGGGCTTCGTAGCCGTGCAGGGAACTTCACTTTCGAGCAAATGGAAGAAGGAGTCCAATTTGCGGCCAAGTATGGTGCCAAGGTCTATGTTGCAGC
This sequence comes from Streptococcus sp. A12, assembly GCF_905372335.1. Taxonomy (GTDB): domain Bacteria; phylum Bacillota; class Bacilli; order Lactobacillales; family Streptococcaceae; genus Streptococcus. Next base: position 1,881 of record NZ_CAJPOU010000062.1, on the reverse strand, counting down.
CAATATGGTCATGCATGAAGGAAATGAAGTTGGAGCTGGTGAATGGTTCCGTCGCTTACGGGATATCGGAATCGCAGCGGTCATTGTTTCAGACCCTGCCTTGATTACCATCGCAGCGACAGAGGCTCCTGGCTTGGAAATTCACCTCTCTACCCAAGCTAGTGCCACCAACTATGAAACCCTGGAGTTTTGGAAAGACTTGGGCTTGACACGGGTCGTTTTGGCTCGGGAAGTTTCAATGGAAGAACTAGCGGAAATTCGTAAGCGGACGGACGTTGAAATTGAAGCCTTTGTTCACGGAGCAATGTGTATTTCCTACTCTGGCCGTTGTACCTTATCCAATCATATGAGTATGCGGGATGCCAACCGTGGAGGTTGTTCTCAATCTTGTCGTTGGAAGTATGATCTCTATGATATGCCATTTGGCCAAGAACGTAAGAGTCTCAAAGGGGAAATCCCTGAAGAATTCTCGATGTCAGCTGTGGATATGTCGATGATTGACCATATCCCTGATATGATTGAAAATGGAGTGGACAGTCTCAAGATTGAAGGTCGGATGAAGTCCATTCACTATGTCTCTACCGTAACGAACTGCTACAAGGCAGCTGTTGATGCTTATTTGGAAAGTCCTGAGAAGTTTGAAGCGATTAAGCAAGATCTAGTAGATGAAATGTGGAAGGTAGCCCAACGTGAGTTGGCTACAGGATTCTATTACGGAACACCATCTGAAAATGAGCAACTGTTTGGGGCTCGTCGGAAGATTCCAGAGTACAAGTTTGTCGGAGAAGTGGTAGCCTATGATGCGGACAAGCAAATTGCGACCATTCGACAACGGAATGTCATCAATGAAGGAGACCAAGTAGAATTTTACGGGCCTGGGTTCCGTCATTTTGAAACAGTCATTGAAGATTTGCATGATGCCAAGGGCAATAAAATTGATCGGGCTCCAAATCCGATGGAGTTATTGACCATTCATATGCCAACACTAGTTGAACCAGGTGATATGATCCGTGCACTCAAAGAGGGCTTGATCAACCTCTATAAAGAAGATGGAACTAGCCAAACAGTTCGTGCCTAAAACGTAAAAAAACACCGCATGCTTCCCAAGCTTGGAAGTTTACGGTGTTTTTTGTTGTGCGATTCGAATCGTATGTGGAACGAGACTAATCTTTTGAATGTCTGAAATTCGAATGATAGTTGACATACTCTTTTTAAAATTCTTGACAATGAGTTGTTTTCGTTCCTGATCATATTTCACGATATCGCCTGTAAAACTCTTATTTTGGAAGATGACATGGACTCCTTGTTTTTTTCGAAGGGCCAGTTCAATAATTTGAATCGTTTTACCATCCTCTAAAGGAGCTGGTTGAGAGGTTTTATCGTTGAAAAATTCATTGGCTCGGTCCTTGAGAAGCTCAAGAAATCTTTTCATAGCATAATTCTCCATAAGTTGATACAATATATTATAGAAAATTTCATTCATTTTGTAAAATTTTTTACGAATTATTAAGGTGAAAGACATTGAAAGGAGTATGAAATGTCAGATTTTAGTTTTGAAATTGAAGAACAACTCTTGGTCTTATCTGAAAATGAAAAAGGATGGACCAAGGAATTAAACCGGGTTAGTTTTAATGGAGCACCTGCCAAGTATGATATCCGAACTTGGAGCCCAGACCATACGAAGATGGGCAAGGGGATCACGCTCACCAATGAAGAATTCCAAGTTCTGCTAGATGCATTTAAACAGTAATAGGCTGAGTAAGAAAGAGAGTGGGACAGAAATCAGCAATTCATTAGAATTCGATTTCGTCGTCCCACCTCCGCATAGTTGAGTAGGGCTGTAAAAGCTGATGAAATCAGCGTAGTAGAGCTCACTCAACC
>NZ_CAJPOU010000061.1 GCF_905372335.1 Streptococcus sp. A12 | reverse complement strand
GCTATGAAGACTTGAAACGTGCATTTGCTGAAGCAGTTGATAAAGATAAGGCTACCCTAAGTAACGGCTCTGTCAAGTTTGACAATACGGTTTCACTGAAAGAAAAAGTCTTTAAGAAATTGCTGCAACAAACAGACAGTTTCAAAACCTCTATTTTTAAATAGGAAGAAAATGCTCATCTGCTCGTCAGGTGAGTTTTTTCTATCCTTGGTAATAATGCCTCCTCTCTTGATAAAAATAATATAAATTTGTGTGAAATACAAAAATAGACAAAGTGTCTAAAAATAATTAGAATCTTTTGAACGCTAGTGGCAAGAGGAATTTTAAAAACGGTGACAGAATTGCTGTAAAACGTTTTCTTTCTGAGCAAACATTTGACTATTATATTTTTTAGGAGTAAACTAAGGGAGTAAAATTTATTTAAGGAGAATTCATCATGAATTTAACATTTTTAGGTCTTTGTTTTGCCTGCTTCGGCGTGTCCATTGCTGAAGGATTGATTATGAGTAATCTTTTTAAAGCTGCTTCTCGTCAACCAGAGATTATCGGTCAATTACGTAGCCTTTTGATCCTTGGGATTGCCTTTGTAGAAGGTACCTTCTTCGTAACCTTGGCTATGGCCTTCGTTATTAAATAGACTTCTCTATTTAGGAAAGGAGGTGTCAAACCTTGGAAGAAAGTGTGAATCCAACCCTAAATATTGGACCAGTATCCTTTGATTTGACCCTACTTGCCATGTCTCTTGTAACTGTTTTGATGGTCTTTGCTTTTGTCTATTGGGCAAGTCGCAAAATGACCCTCCGTCCTAAGGGCAAACAAAATGCTCTTGAGATGATTTATGATTTTGTCATTAGTTTTACCAAGGGAAACATTGGAGAGCACTACATGAAGAACTATTCTTTGTTCTTGTTTTCTCTCTTTCTCTTTATCTTGGTGGCCAATAATATTGGTTTAATGGCAAAAGTTCAAACAACAAACGGTTATAACTTGTGGACTTCCCCAACGGCTAACCTCGGCTATGACTTATCTCTCTCCTTTATGATCACCTTGATCGCTCATGTGGAAGGAGTTCGTCGTCGAGGCTTTAAGGAATACTTGAAGGCCTTTGCGACTCCTGGTTTTATGACCCCGATGAACCTCCTAGAAGAGGTGACCAATTTTGCTTCCTTAGCAATTCGGATCTACGGGAATATTTTTGCCGGTGAAGTATTGGCAGGCTTACTTTTAGCCTTGTCTCAACAAGCCTTTTATTGGTATCCAGCAGCCTTTATCGGAAGCATGTTATGGACAGCCTTTTCGATTTTCATTTCATGTATCCAAGCCTATGTATTTACCATGTTGTCATCCATGTACATAGGTAAAAAAATAAACGGTGAGGAAGAGTAAGTAGAGGAGTAGAAGATGGATTTAACAATTGGTACCATTATTGGTGACTTTATACTAATCGCTGGTTCCTTCCTCTTATTAATCTTTTTAGTAAAGAAATTTGCTTGGGGCAATATTACCAGTATTTTGGATGCGCGTGCTGAAAAAATTACCAATGATATTGACCAAGCAGAGGAGGCACGTAAAAAGGCTGAGGAACTAGCTGCAAAACGCGAAGAAGAGTTGGCAGGTAGTCGTCAAGAAGCAACGACGATTCTTGAAACGGCTAAGGAAACAGCCGAAAAAAATAAGGCTCATATTCTCAGTGAAGCCAACCAAGAAGCCCTTCGCTTGAAAGAAAAAGCGCAATTAGAAATTTCGCAAAATAAAGAAGAAGCGATGAACAGTATCAAGGGAGATGTCGCAGATCTAACCGTCAACTTGGCAGGTAAATTGCTAAGCCAACAGTTGGATTCTGAAGGCCATCGCCAACTGATCGATCGCTACCTAAATGAATTAGGAGATGCCTAATGGACAAAAAGCAATTAATGGTAATTGAGAAATATTCCCAGCCTTTTGTTCAATTGGTATTTGAAAAGAATCAGCAAGATGACGTTTATGAACAACTAAGTCAAATAAAGGCTGTTTTTGAGGAAACAGGCCTTGCTGCATTTTTAGCTCATATCGGTGTAGAGGATGAAGAGAAGGCGAAAAGTCTGCGACTTTTCCAAAACTCGGATTCAGCATTACTAGACCATTTGATTGAAGTGGTTATTCTCAATCATCGTGAAGCCTTATTTTATGACATTGTCAGAGTTAGTATGGATCAAATTCAACAAGTGAGCAACTGTTTCGAAGTAACCGTTTCTTCGGTTGCAGGACTGGATCAGGCTCAAAAAGAGAAATTGATCCCCATTATTGAAAAGAAATTTGGTATCCAAGTTCGTTCTCTGAAAGAAAAATTGGATCCAGATTTGATTGGTGGTTTTGTGGTTTCAGCGAATCACAAGACGCTAGATACTAGTCTCAAACGTCAATTGCAAGTCATAAAAGCAAATTTGAAATAGAAAGTGGTGTGAATTTTGGCGATTAACGCACAAGAAATCAGCGCTTTAATTAAGCAACAAATTGAAAATTTCCAGCCAAATTTTGACGTCACAGAGACCGGAGTCGTTACCTATATTGGTGACGGGATTGCGCGTGCTCATGGCCTTGAAAATGCAATGAGTGGTGAGTTGTTGATCTTTGAAAACGGCTCATACGGGATGGCGCAAAACTTGGAAACGACAGATGTCGGGATTATTATCCTTGGAGACTTCACGGATATTCGTGAAGGAGACTCGATTCGTCGGACTGGTAAAATCATGGAAGTCCCTGCTGGGGATGCCCTGATTGGTCGGGTTGTCAATCCTCTTGGCCAACCAGTGGATGGCTTGGGAGACATCGTAACAGATACCTTCCGTCCAGTTGAAACACCAGCTCCTGGTGTTATGCAACGGAAATCTGTCTCAGAGCCCCTTCAAACCGGTTTGAAAGCCATTGATGCCCTCGTTCCAATCGGACGGGGCCAACGGGAATTGATCATCGGAGACCGTCAAACAGGGAAAACCTCCATTGCCATTGATACCATCTTGAACCAAAAGGATCAAGACATGATCTGTATCTATGTCGCAATTGGACAAAAAGAATCAACGGTTCGGACACAAGTAGAAACACTTCGCAAGTATGGAGCAATGGATTATACCATTGTTGTGACAGCATCAGCCTCACAACCGTCTCCATTGCTATTCCTTGCACCATATGCAGGGGTTGCTATGGCCGAAGAGTTCATGTACAATGGCAAACACGTTTTGATCGTATATGATGATTTGTCTAAACAAGCCGTTGCTTACCGCGAATTATCCCTTCTTCTTCGTCGTCCGCCAGGACGGGAAGCCTTCCCAGGGGATGTCTTCTACCTTCACAGCCGTTTATTGGAACGTTCTGCCAAAGTATCGGATGAATTGGGCGGTGGTTCCATTACTGCGCTTCCAATCATTGAAACACAAGCAGGGGATATTTCTGCTTATATCGCGACCAATGTGATTTCGATCACAGATGGCCAAATCTTCTTACAAGATAGCCTCTTTAACTCAGGTATTCGTCCTGCTATTGATGCGGGATCATCTGTCTCACGGGTTGGTGGATCAGCCCAGATCAAGGCCATGAAGAAGGTTGCAGGGACTCTCCGTATTGACCTAGCTTCCTACCGTGAGTTGGAAGCCTTCACTAAGTTTGGTAGTGACTTGGATGCTGCTACTCAAGCTAAGTTGAACCGTGGTCGCCGGACAGTAGAAGTCTTGAAACAACCGGTCCATGAACCATTAACTGTTGAAAAACAGGTGGTGATCTTGTATGCTTTGACACATGGATTCTTGGATAGTGTACCAGTTGATGATATCCTTCGCTTTGAAGAGGAATTGTTTGCTTTTGTAGAAGCACATCATGCAGATATCTTTGAAACCATTCGTACTACCAAAGATCTTCCAAGTGAAGAAACAATGGATGCAGTGATTACTGACTTTGTCAACCAATCAAGTTTCAAATAGAAATAGGAGTGGCAGATGGCAGTTTCTTTAAATGATATCAAAAATAAAATTGCATCGACAAAGAATACCAGTCAAATTACAAATGCTATGCAGATGGTATCTGCTGCCAAACTTGGGAAGTCTGAGCAAGCTGCTAGGGACTTCCAAATTTACGCATCTAAGGTTCGTAAACTATTGACAGACCTCTTACATGGACACGAGGCTGAAAATGCTAAGTACCATCCATTTTTAAAGAGTCGTCCTGTCAAAAAGTCTGCTTATATTGTTATCACTTCTGACCGTGGACTAGTGGGAGGCTACAACGCCTCTATCCTCAAGTCAGTCATGGAATTGAAGGAAGAATACCATCCAACGGGTGAGGATTTTGAAGTCATCTGTATTGGAAGTATTGGGGCAGATTTCTTTAGAGCAAGAGGCATCCAGCCTGTTTATGAACTACGTGGTCTAGCTGATCAACCAAGCTTTGATGAAGTGCGGAAGATCATCAATAAGACAGTCCAAATGTATCAAAATGAATTGTTTGATGAATTGTATGTCTGTTATAATCACCACGTCAACAGTTTGACCAGTCAATTGCGGGTAGAGCAAATGCTTCCGATCATTGACTTGGACCCCAATGAAGCAGATGAAGATTATATCTTGAATCTGGAATTGGAATCAGACCGCGATGCGATTTTGGATCAATTGCTTCCACAGTTTGCGGAAAGTATGATTTATGGAGCCATCATTGATGCCAAAACAGCTGAAAATGCTGCCGGTATGATGGCCATGCAAACCGCAACAGACAATGCCAAGAAAGTAATTGATGAATTGACCATTCAATACAACCGAGCTCGTCAGGCAACCATTACGCAAGAAATTACGGAAATTGTTGCAGGAGCGAGTGCGCTTGAGTAGTTGATTCGATGCACATTTTAACAATACAAACATAAGCTTGATGGTGTGTATTCACAAGCTTAGAAACTTAATAGAATAGGAGAATGACATGAGTTTAGGCAAAATTTCTCAGGTTGTAGGTCCTGTCGTTGACGTAGCTTTTGCTGCGGGCGATAAACTCCCTGAGATTAATAATGCGCTTGTAGTCTATAAAAATGACCAACAAAAATCAAAAGTCGTTCTTGAAGTAGCTCTTGAACTTGGGGATGGTGTCGTTCGTACCATTGCCATGGAATCAACAGATGGCTTGACTCGTGGGATGGAAGTATTGGACACTGGTCGTCCAATCTCTGTACCTGTCGGAAAAGAAACTCTTGGACGGGTCTTCAACGTCTTGGGAGATACCATTGACTTGGAAGAAGCATTTCCAGAAGATGCTCCTCGTGAATCCATTCATAAAAAAGCTCCATCCTTTGATGAGCTTTCTACTTCAGAAGAAATTCTTGAAACAGGGATCAAGGTCATTGACCTCCTTGCCCCTTACTTGAAAGGTGGGAAGGTCGGCCTCTTCGGTGGTGCCGGAGTTGGGAAGACCGTCTTGATTCAAGAATTGATCCACAACATTGCCCAAGAGCACGGTGGGATCTCTGTATTTACCGGAGTTGGAGAACGGACCCGTGAAGGGAATGACCTTTACTGGGAAATGAAAGAATCTGGCGTTATCGAAAAAACAGCCATGGTCTTTGGACAAATGAACGAACCACCAGGAGCACGGATGCGTGTAGCTTTGACTGGTTTGACTATTGCGGAATACTTCCGTGATGTCGAAGGTCAGGACGTTCTCTTGTTTATCGACAATATCTTCCGTTTCACCCAAGCCGGTTCAGAAGTATCTGCCCTTTTGGGACGGATGCCATCAGCCGTTGGTTACCAACCTACTTTGGCAACTGAAATGGGACAATTGCAAGAACGGATTACCTCAACCAAGAAAGGTTCTGTTACATCGATCCAGGCCATCTACGTGCCAGCCGATGACTATACAGACCCTGCCCCAGCAACGGCCTTCGCCCATTTGGACTCAACCACCAACTTGGAGCGTAAATTGGTTCAATTGGGGATCTACCCTGCCGTTGACCCATTGGCATCTAGCTCACGTGCTCTTTCTCCAGAAATCGTCGGAGAAGAGCACTATGCAGTGGCTTCTGAGGTCAAACGCGTCCTTCAACGCTACCACGAATTGCAAGATATCATTGCTATCTTGGGGATGGATGAATTGTCTGATGATGAAAAGACCTTGGTAGCTCGTGCTCGTCGTATTCAATTCTTCTTGTCTCAAAACTTTAACGTGGCGGAACAATTCACTGGTCAACCTGGTTCTTATGTACCGGTTGCAGAAACTGTACGTGGCTTTAAGGAAATTTTGGATGGGAAACACGACCACTTACCTGAGGATGCCTTCCGTGGTGTCGGTTCGATCGAAGATGTGATTGCAAAAGCTGAAAAAATGGGATTCTAAGAAGAGGTGAAAGATGAGTCAAATGAACGTCCAAATCGTTACACCGGATGGACTGGTTTATGATCATCATGCCGCATTTGTATCTGTCAAGACAATTGATGGTGAATTAGGGATTTTACCTCGTCATATCAATACCATTGCGGTTTTGGCTGTAGACCAAGTCAAGGTCCGTCGGGTCGATGACGAAAAACACATTGATTGGATCGCCGTGAATGGTGGGATTATCGAAGTGGTAGATAATGTCATTACCATCGTAGCGGATTCGGCGGAACGCGCTCGAGACATTGATATTAGCCGGGCTGAGCGTGCAAAAATGCGTGCTGAAAAAGCCCTTGAAGAAGCCAAAGATCAACATTCTGTTGATATGGAGCGTCGTGC
>NZ_CAJPOU010000060.1 GCF_905372335.1 Streptococcus sp. A12 | reverse complement strand
GTACCATTCCGCCTCTTCTTGGAAGAAGAAGGGTTGCAATCACGCGCAATCAAATAATCCCGCTCGTGGAAAATCAAAGATAAACATTGTAGATTTTATGCTTTGATTTTCTTAGAGAGAAACTTACAAGATCGGAGCAATCCGGTCTTTTTCTGGAGGATAGTAAATGAATTTAAATCAATTAGATATCATCGTTTCAAATGTTCCCCAAGTATGTGCCGACTTGGAGCGTATTTTTGATAAAAAAGCTGATTATGTTGACGACAGTTTTGCTCAGTTCACGATTGGCAGTCACTGTCTCATGTTATCCCAAAACCATTTGATACCTTTGGAAAATTTCCAGTCAGGAATCATTCTTCACGTTGAAGTTGAGGATGTAGAGCAGAACTACCAACGGTTGAAAGATCTTGGTATCCAGGTTTTAAATGGTCCAGCTGTAACTGATTGGGGAACCGAATCCCTGCTAGTAAGTGGTCCAGCAGGTCTAGTGATTGATTTTTATCGTATGAAATAGGGGGCGTGGTCATTTAACGTCAACCTTAGCTATTCTTAAAATAGAATTTGAGAAAATGAACTATAGAAAAGATCGGAGCCATCCGGTCTTTTTATTAAATACAAAATCTTCTTTGAAACTTTCCTTAGGTGAGTACGGACGTTAGGTGAAATTATCCAGTGGATGATTTCAGCAATCCAGGAAGTTCCATGACTTAGTTTTGAACCTAAAGTTTCAAAACTCCCGAGTGCTAGAAACAATCGTGTTTCTAGCACTTTTCTCACGGCGGAAAGTTTCAGTTTATTCTTTACGATTAAAAAATAGGAATCATTCTTATTTTTTCAGAAAAGCTGATATTAAATTAGGTGAAAAACAATTTGTATACATCCTAAAAAATCGGAGTTCTCCGGTCTTTTTGTATTGCGCGTGAACAAAAACAATCTTAGAATAGTATCAGTTTTTCCTAGGATGCTGTAAGATTTTTGGGTTAGAGAAGGGTATAATAGAACTATCAAATCAAGTGAGGTAGAGAGATGACCGATAGACTTCAATTTCCAGATGGTTTCCTTTGGGGTGGGGCGACGGCTGCCAACCAATGTGAAGGAGCTTATAATGAAGACGGCCGTGGCTTGGCCAATGTGGATGTGGTACCGATTGGTCCTGATCGTCACGCCATTATCACGGGTCAGAAAAAGATGTTCGACTTTGAAGAGGGCTATTTTTATCCGGCTAAGGATGGTATTGATATGTACCATCGCTACAAGGAAGACATTGCGCTCTTTGGGGAAATGGGCTTTAAAACCTATCGCTTGTCCATTGCCTGGTCTCGGATTTTCCCGAAAGGGGATGAACTTGAGCCAAACGAAGCAGGTCTACAGTTCTATGAAGACCTCTTTAAGGAGTGCCACAAGTATGGCATTGAACCCTTGGTGACCATTACCCACTTTGACTGTCCCATGCATTTGATTACTGAGTATGGAGGTTGGCGCAGTCGCAAGATGTTGGAATGTTATGAACGTCTCTGCCGGACCCTCTTCACTCGCTACAAGGGTTTGGTCAAATACTGGCTGACCTTCAATGAAATCAATATGATCCTTCATGCGCCTTTTATGGGAGCGGGTCTCTGCTTTGAAGAAGGGGAGAATGAGGAGCAAGTCAAATACCAGGCGGCTCACCATGAGTTGGTCGCTTCAGCCATTGCTACCAAGCTAGCCCATGAGATTGATCCCAACAATAAGGTTGGCTGTATGTTGGCAGCTGGTCAAAACTATCCGCATACCTGTGCTCCGCGAGATGTCTGGGCTGGTCTAGAAGAAGACCGCAAGAACTATTTCTTTATCGATGTGCAGGCGCGTGGGGAATACCCTAACTATGCCAAGAAAGAGTGGGAGCGTCAGGGTATCACGGTCGAGATGACAGAGCAGGACCTTCAATTGTTGAAAGACCATACAGTTGACTTTATTTCCTTCTCCTACTATGCCAGTCGGGTCGCGTCAGGGGATCCAGCTGAAAGGGAAAAAACAGCGGGCAATATCTTTGCCTCTCTGAAGAACCCCTACCTAGAAAGTTCGGAATGGGGTTGGCAGATTGACCCTCTTGGTCTCCGCATTACGCTCAACACCATCTGGGATCGCTATCAAAAACCTCTATTTATCGTAGAAAATGGACTAGGCGCCGTTGATACTCCAAATGAAGCCGGGGAGATTGAGGATGACTACCGGATTAACTACCTGGCAGCTCACATCAAGGCCATGCGGGATGCTATTCATGAAGATGGCGTTGTCCTCTGGGGCTATACGACTTGGGGCTGTATTGACTTAGTCTCTGCTGGGACTGGAGAAATGAAGAAGCGCTACGGCTTTATCTATGTTGACCGGGACAACGAAGGTAAGGGAAGCTTGGAGCGCTCACGTAAGAAATCCTTCTATTGGTACAAAGAAGTCATTGCGTCCAATGGGGCTTCTGTTGAATAAAAGTTTTCGGTACTTGCTGGTCGACTTTCCCCTATAAACTAAAAAGCTTAGAATCCCAACCACAAGCTGGGGTCCTAAGCTTTTTGTATGTAGTTAAACTGAGTCCTTACTGATTTACTTGTCGTAGTCTAAGACATTGTTCTCGATGACAAACTTAGATTCAGCGGAAATGTTGGCTTCTCCTAGTTGCAACTGCGAACTTCCGTCTGGCTTCATGATGTGCCACTGGCCGTCCTTGTGGGCAAAAATAGCCTGAAATGTGACGTTATCACTCTTGTCTCGAATGGGTAGAACAAATGCTTGATCTGTATTCTCTAAGAGAATCTCTTCTTTTTTTTCAAAGTTATAGATATAAAATTGTCCAGTTCTTTGTCCCAAACCATGAAGTTCGTCGACTTTTTGCCAGTTTTCAAATTTTGTCCGAACAAGGGATTCATTATAAATCTTGTTGAAGGTTTCGTTGCGTTTCTTCGTTTCTTCCTCGTCTAGTGTTTTCTGAAACTCTGCAACCTTTTTAGTCGTTTGGATGGTTTGTTTGTTTTGCTCCCTGATTTGGTGTCGGTGGATGACTCGCATCATTCTTGCAGAAACACCCAGGATGACAAGGATGGATACAAGGCTGATTTTAGTTTTGGCATTTTTTTTCATAGATGAGTCTCCCTATTGCGTCATTGGTCCTATTATACCCTTTGAAAGAAAGGATAGTCAAGTTCATCCTGTGATGACCTAACATGCAGATCTACCTGGGGACTATAGAATTTTTTCATATTTTCATTGACGAAGGAGCTTTTATTTGATAGGCTAGGGGAATAGAAATGATTTGGAGTTCAAAGGAAAAAGGAGCGAGGCAAGTGGCACGGATTTTATTAATCGAGGATAATAATGATATCCAAGAAATTTTATACAGTCTCTTAAGTAAAGATCATGAGGTCCTTCAGGCTTTTTCAGGTACAGAAGGGCTGCGGCTCTTCCAGCAAGAAGCTGTTGATTTGGTCCTTCTGGATGTCATGCTTCCTGGGAAAAATGGGGACCAGGTCCTGGAGGAGATCCGTTTGCAGAGTCAAGTGCCGGTCATCATGATGACCGCTCTTGGGGATAAACACCTCATTAGCCAGTACCTCTTAGCTGGTGCCAATGATTATATTGTCAAGCCCTTTAATCTGGATGAAGTGGCAGCTCGTGTGACGGTGCAGCTGCGAAATCAAACGACGGTAGCACAGGAAGCTCAAGCGCCGCAAAAGCTATCCTTTAAGAATTTGGTCTTAAATCCAGAAACTTTTGAACTGGAGTCTGGCGAACAGACGCTTCGCTTGGGCAAAAAAGAATTTCAAATTTTTGAGACCTTGCTGGCACATCCAAAGAAGATTTTCACCAAGGAAGAATTGTATGAAGCGGTCTGGGAAGAGGTCTATCTGCCAGGAGACAATACACTAAATGCCCAATTGAGCAATCTCCGAAAGAAAATTGCCCAGCTAGACTCGGATGAGGACTATATTGAAACCGTCTGGGGCTTGGGTGTTCGCTTGAAAGGAGACAAGTAATGTGGGGATTGGTTCTAATTCTAGTCGTCCTTGTCCTTCTCTTGGGACTTGGCTACCTTCGCCTACTCTCTGCTCTCAAAGATTTGCAGGAGCAAATTCAAAAGAAGCTCCAAAATGGGAGTGGGGTGCGGTTAACGTCACGTGTTTCAAAAAAAGAAATGGTCGCCTTGACCAAGCAGGTCAGTGATCTCTTTGATCAGATCGAGCGGACCAATCGGATTGCCTTTCAAGAGAAAAAGACCTTGGATATGGCGATCAGTAATATTGCTCATGATATCCGGACGCCTTTGACCATTGCATCGGGCTATACCCAACAAATCATCAAGGGTGGGACGCAGGAAGAGGAAAAGCTGAAGAAAATTGCTTCCAATCTTCAAGTCGTCTCAAAACGCCTGGAATCTCTCTTGGAATATAGACGTTTGATGGAGGGAGCTATTCAGCCTCGGCTTACAGACGTTAATCTCAGCCAAGTCCTGACCCAGCAGTTGTTCCAGTATTATGATAGCTTGTCGGAGGCAGGGATTGCCTTAGAGGTAGAGCTAGAAGAGCATCTTCATTATGCTACGGATCCGGAGCTCTGGGAGCGCCTCTTGCAAAATATGCTCAGCAATGTCCTCAAGCATGGGAAGGATCAGGCGCGTTTGACCTTGATGTCGGATGAGGACACGATTCGGGTAGAGCTGCGCAATATTGTGCAACAACCGATCCAACACTTAGACCAATTGGCTAGCCGCTTCTACTCTGAAAATCTGTCGGATACAGAAGAGTCTTCTGGCTTGGGTCTCTACATCATTCAAAATTTTGTAGAGATCTTAGGGGGCGACTTGCAACTGGCAACAGAGGCAGATTGGTTTATCTTGACCATTACACTGAGAAAAAAGGCTTGACCACTCGTCAAGCCTTTTTGTCATAAATCTTTGTGTTTGAAAGTAGCGAGTCCTAGGAAGCCAAAAACAAGGATGAATCCAAGGGCGATAGAGAGGGTGTTCGTCGTTGCTGTCGTACTTTGAACCATGGAATATTGGAATTCCAAGTTTAGATAGTGGAGAATATCAATATCTTTAAAGAAAAGCGCAGGAAGACTTAAGAGGATATTTCCAACGAAGTAGCCAACGAAGGCCAAGGTGATGGATTGGCTAGCGTAAAGGAGGAAGGAAATGATGCTGACCCAAGCCAGAGTGGAAAGGAACTGAATCAGCACGGTCAGACCAAAATGAGCAAGGAAGTGCTCTGGCATGGTTCCAAGTCCATTGTAGAGGGTCGCGATCAAGAAGACGAGACCATAAGAAACGAGAAATTGGAAGAGGGCAATGGTCAGGACAACGGCGCTTTTGGCAAAGTAGTAGCTGGTGCGCGAAACCCCATAGGCCAGATTATTCTTGTATAAGTTTTGCGTTAAGTCTGTTCCTAGAACCAAGGTGATGACAATAATGGTAAAGAGGATAGTCACACTGATGCTGGAAGAGTAGTTGGTCAAGGCTTTAAAGCCCGTCCAAACTTCGGTTGCTTGGGGTAATTTGGATTCCGTATTGACGCCGACGTGGCCGGTAGCTCCAAAGATGACTCCAGACAGTATGTTGAGAACGAGAATGGCTTCTGTAATCCAAAAACCTTTAGAGCGAAAAAGTCTGTAAAAATCTGCTTGAATGGTATGCAACATGATAAATCTCCTAAATGAAATAAGTGGGATAAGTAATACAAGACAGTGGGTTGACTAGTCTACCAAGTCCGTAAAGAATTTTTCCAGATCTTGGCGGGCATAGTAGATTTCGTCCACGTCAATATCCGCTTGAACGAGGGCTTTGACAATGACTTTAATATCGTGAGTCTGTCCGAAGATATGGATTTCTCCATCCTTATCGATGACCTTGATGCGGTGATGGAGTTGATCCTGAATCAGTTGACTCGCAAGGGCTAGCTGGCTAGTCTTGAGGATGATGTAATCTTCTCCTTGTTCTTCGAATTCAGCCTTGCTAATTTCTTTGATCAGGCGACCTTGGTCGACAATACCAAAGCGATTGGCCACCAGATAGAGTTCAGAGAGGATGTGACTGGAAATGAGGATGGTCATGCCGAGTTCATCGTTGAGGCGCTTGATCATCTGACGGAATTCCTTGATTCCGACAGGATCGAGACCATTGATGGGTTCATCCAAAATGAGGAAGTCGGGTTTGGCAATGAGCGCAATCGCAATTCCCAACCGTTGTTTCATCCCGAGTGAAAAATCACGGAATTTCTTCTTACCCGTATTATTCAGGCCAACATAGTTCAAGGTTTCTTTGATGACCTGGTCGGGATTGGGGATATGGCGAGCCTTGCAATAGTAGACTAAGTTTTGGTAGGCGGTCATATGCTTGTGAGCCACAGGACTTTCAATGACAGATCCGACACGTTTCAGGGCTTGCGTCCACTGGGAGCGATTCGTGGAAGCAAAGAGGGAGACGCTTCCGTCAGTTTCTTGAATCAACTGGGTGATGACCTTGATGAGGGTGGTTTTCCCAGCCCCGTTCTTACCGATCAGACCGTAGACGTCGCCTTTGCGAATGGTGAGATTCACATCATTTAAGGCGTATTGATGACCGAATTTTTTACTCAAATGAGAAATTTCTAATACTTTTTCCATGGTTTTCTCCTTCGTCCAAATGACTAGTTGTTTTCTTTACACTCTTAGTATACAGCTTGCTTTTCAAATAACTATCAAGCAATTCTAAAATATTTCTAAAAAAACG
>NZ_CAJPOU010000059.1 GCF_905372335.1 Streptococcus sp. A12 | reverse complement strand
GGAGAAAAGCTAAGGATTCCCTTGATACCAGCTTCAACCAGTAAATCTGCAACTTCTTGAGATTTTACACTTGGAACGGTTAAAATGGCTGTTTGAATCTCTTGTCCCTCAAGTTTTTCTTTTAGTGTGGAGATGCCGTAAATCGGAATACCATCTTTACTTTTAGTGCCGACTAACTTATGATCATCCGTATCAAATGCCATGACAATTTTCATTTTGTTTCGCTCATGGAAGCGATAGTGAAGAAGGGCACTCCCCATATTTCCAATCCCGACGATAGCAACATTGGTGATGGAGTTATCATTCAAGAGATCAGCAAAGAAATTCATTAACTTTTTGACATCATAACCAAAACCACGTCGTCCTAGCTCTCCAAAGTATGAGAAGTCACGACGAACAGTTGCGGAATCAATCCCGATGGCTTCAGCGATTTGTTTTGAATTTGCTCGCTCAATATTCTCTGCATTAAAGCGTTTGAAAATGCGGTAATACAAGGAGAGTCGTTTAGCAGTAGCACGAGGAATTGGATTAGTCTTATCTTGTTTCACAATATCACAACCTTTCAAATCTATTTTATAAAAAGTTTGTGAAAAAAGCAACTATCTTATACTAAAAAAACACCAAAATGGTGCTTTTCTTAGTTAATTAGAATTTTTTAAACTCTGATCAAACTGAATCAGATAGCGATAGAAGTCACCAATTCTTCCAGTGAAAGGTAAGGTTTGCCCCTTGTAGGTCACAGAAACAACCTGATAGGAATCTGGAATGGTCACACAGCCTGAGAAGGCTAATAGACAGTGATCGATGTTGTCGTAGCTAACCTGACGTTCCTTTTGGTATGCATCCAAATAGGTGAGGACTACAGGACCATTGGTCATTACTTTTCAATCCTTTCAAAGATTTCACGTTCAACTAAACTGTCCATGAGGAAGTAGAATTTTTGTTGGATAATCTTGTTTTCTGGATTTTTGAAAATATTTACCAAACGAAGGCCTGACTTGTCAGTAATGTTAATTTTAAATCCTGTTAAATCCTTATTGATGATAATTTTTAACTTAAAGCCATCTCCGCTATTTGGAATAGCTTCTAACAAACGATTTAATTCGTAGTTTCCAACCTTTGTTTGTGCAAAAGTATTGTCACGTAGGGTATATTTCTTGATATTTGGGTGGATTGCGTATGTGTAATCACAGTTTGTTAATGAGACAGATGTTTCAAATGCCATGTAATTCTCCTATAATTTTGTGTATAGTTGTTATAAAAGTATCGACCTCAGCAGTCGTATTGAATTCGGATAAACTAATGCGAATAGATTCCTTCAAGCGAGGCGAAGCTTCGCCGTAATAAGCTGCAAGGACATGACTTGGCTGAACAGTCCCAGCAGTACAAGCAGAGCCAGTTGAGACTGAAATCCCTGCCATATCTAAACGAAGCAGTAGGATATCATTGCTGATACCTGGGAAGCCAATGTTCAAGACATGAGGAAATTTGGAGTCTGTGCCATTCAGATAGAAATCTAAATCTTCTAGGCCGGTTAGGATACGTTTAGATAAGGTCTGAATATACTGATAATTTGCGTCTAACTGATCAGTTGCTTCTTTGAGGGCTTGAGCCATTCCAGCAATTGAAATCAAGTTCTCAGTGCTAGCTCGACGTTTGTCTTCTTGGTCACCCCCGTGTAAGAGATTGAAGAAGTCAGGCTTTTTAGCATAGAGAAGACCAACTCCCTTAGGCCCGTGAAATTTATGGGCCGATGCGGTTAGAAAATCAACTCCTAGCTCTTCAGGGGCTACAGCAAGTTTACCAACGGCTTGAACAGCATCGACATGAAAAGCAGCAGGATGGTCTTTTAAAAGGTCAGAAATTGCCTTGATAGGTAAGAGATCACCCGTTTCGTTGTTGGCATACATGGTGGATACTAAAATAGTATCGGGACGAAGTGCAGCTCGAATATCTTCAGGTCGAATTTTTTGATCGACCGGTTGAATGATGGTTACTTCAAATCCATATTCTTGGACCAAGTACTCAATCGGTTCCAGAACGGCATGGTGCTCAATAGCCGTGGTAATAATATGCTTCCCTTGCTGTCTATGTTTGAGACAGTAGCCCTTTATAACAGTGTTATTGCTTTCAGTCCCGCCAGATGTAAAGATAATCTGTTGGCTAGAGGTCTTTAAACAAGTTGCAACGCCTTCCCTAGCATCTCTAAGAATCTTTTTCGCTTGGCGGCCGTGGGAGTGGAGGCTAGAGGGATTTCCGAAACTGGTTTCCATCGTTTCTGTCATCACCTTGATTACTCCTGGGCTTAGGGGAGTGGTTGCCGCATTGTCAAAATAAATCACGCCATCACCTTATTTCTTGTGGTATGCAAAGAGTGGACTAACTGGTTTACGCTCTTGGATACGAACAAGGGCATCTCCAATCAATTCGCTTGCAGTAATGTATTTTACATTTTTTGGTTTTTGTTCTTTGGTTGCTACAGAGTCTGTAACTAAAATTTCTTTAATCGGTGCTTGGTCTAGTAATTCCGCAGCTCCCTTAACGAAAAGTCCGTGACTTGAAACGGCATAAATCTCAGTAGCGCCGTCGCGTTGGACAATTTTTGCAGCCTCAGAGAATGTTTTTCCTGTATTTAGAATATCATCGATGAGGATTGCTTTTTTACCTTTAACATCCCCGATGATGTAGCCCTCGTCACGACTAGAGTCGTCTTGGGCGTAGTCGATGATAGCAATTGGGGCATCTAGATATTCTGCAAGATTGCGTGCGCGTTTCACTCCAGAATTTTTAGGGCTGACAACCACTACATCTGAACCGGTTAAACCTTGTTTGATATAGTGATCAGCAAATAGAGGAATCGTAAACAAGTTGTCTACTGGGATATCGAAGAAGCCTTGTACTTGAACCGCATGAAGATCGAGGGTTACAACACGGTCTACCCCTGCCTTGACAAGCATGTTGGCAACTAATTTTGCTGTAATTGGTTCGCGAGGAGCAGCAGTACGGTCTTGACGAGCATACCCAAAGTATGGAAGGACCACGTTTACGGTATGGGCACTTGCTCGTTGGCAAGCATCTACCATGATTAACAATTCCATCAAGTGATTGTTCACTGGGAAGCTAGTAGATTGGATGATGTAAATATCATATCCACGCACACTTTCTTCGATATTAATTTGGATTTCACCATCTGAGAATTGACGTGAAGAAAGCTTTCCGAGTGGGATGCCAGCAACTTCTGAAATTTTTTGTGCAATTTCTTGGTTGGAGTTGAGTGCGAAGAGCTTCATATTGTTTTTTTCTGACATGTGTTTGATCCTCATTTAGATATTTTTGTCTAGTCTTATTTTAGCAAAAAAATTCAGTAATTTCAGCTTTTTAGCAAACTTTGGGCCAATCTTGCTACTTTACTTTTTGCAGGCTTGTATTCAATTTGTTTTTCCTTGAGAAATTCGTGAAAATAAGTTTCATCTGAGGCGGCATCCACCTCCATTTCTAATTCATAATCTTCAATGGAGTTATAGCGACTACGATCGTAGGCTAACAAGCCTATAGGGATTCTTTTCTCTCGTCTCTCTGTTTCTAGACTTCCCCAGACATCTAAGGAAGTGAGAGGAATGTCTAAATCAGTGAGAAAGCTGGCAATCTCACCTTGAGGAAGTTTTTTCTTGGAGAGAAAGGCT
Organism: Streptococcus sp. A12; assembly: GCF_905372335.1. GTDB lineage: Bacteria > Bacillota > Bacilli > Lactobacillales > Streptococcaceae > Streptococcus. The sequence goes on along the minus strand of NZ_CAJPOU010000059.1, from coordinate 3,210 downwards.
TCTACTTGATCAAAAGTAAGGGCTTGATTGTATTCAAAATGTCCCGCATCTTGCGGCACTTTAAGGGTTAGCTCAGCCCGATCAGCTAAGGTACGAATTCGCAAGGCCATCCGATGATTCCGGATAGCATGGTCGGGCGTATCAATATAGTGATTGGTTTGTCGGATAGGTTTTTGGTCTTTGAAAAAGTCTTCTAGAGAATGGTACTCTTCCTTGGTTAGTAAGGTTTTAAATTCAATTTCTAAATGATTCATAGCTACGTCCTTTTCTTTCGTTTGCAAGCTCTTTATGATATAATAATAGATGTGTTTATTTTATACAAAAAACTTTGAGATGACAAGGTGATTCAATGGCGATTGATTGGGAAAATTTTTTAGATCCCTATATCCAAGCAGTTGGGGAGTTGAAGATTAAACTTCGTGGGATAAGAAAGCAGTACCGCAAACAACAAAAGCATTCCCCAATCGAGTTTGTGACCGGTCGTGTGAAGCCGATTGAGAGTATTCTCGAAAAGATGGAACGCAGAAGTATATCTGAAGAGAACCTGGCTCAAGATATGCAAGATATTGCTGGTCTGAGGGTCATGGTTCAATTTGTAGACGACGTAGATGAAGTCCTAGAAGTCTTGCGGAAGCGTCAGGATATGCGCGTGGTTCAAGAACGAGACTATATTCGTCACAAGAAATCAAGTGGGTATCGAAGCTATCATGTAGTGGTAGAGTATCCAGTAGATACCATTAATGGCTATGAAACGATTTTGGCAGAGATTCAGATTCGCACTCTGTCTATGAATTTCTGGGCCACCATTGAACACTCATTAAATTACAAATATAAAGGAGATTTTCCGGACGAGATTAAGAAGCGTCTTGAAGTCACTGCGAATTTGGCTTATCAACTCGATGAGGAAATGGGTGCCATTCGTGATGCCATTCAGGAGGCGCAAGCTCTTTTTGATCCAATGCATCGTAAATTAAACGATGGCGTCGGAAATAGTGATGATACAGATGAGGACTACAGGTAAAAAGGTTTCGATTATTCGAAATCGAAAACGCCAGAGCGAAGAGGTTTTTCAACAACTTCGTTATAAATTAAAAAAGAATAATTTTATCTTAACTGAGAAGCATCCGGATATCGTGATCTCTATAGGTGGGGATGGCATGTTGCTCTCTGCTTTTCATAAGTACGAGAGTCAATTAGATCGGGTTCGTTTTGTTGGGGTACATACGGGGCATCTTGGATTTTATACGGACTATTTAGATGATGAGATTGACAAGTTGGTAGAAAATCTCAAGTTCGATACAGGTGCCAAGGTATCTTACCCAATCCTTAATGTCAAAGTGACTTTTGATAATGGGGATACGAAGATTATGCGAGCCCTTAACGAAGCGACAATCAAACGTAGCGATCGAACTATGGTGGCTGATTTAACCATCAATGGCGTTCATTTTGAGCGATTCAGAGGGGATGGTATTACGGTTTCGACCCCTACAGGTAGCACAGCTTATAACAAATCTTTGGGAGGAGCTGTGCTTCACCCGACGATCGAAGCGCTTCAGATTGCTGAAATCGCTAGTCTGAATAATCGTGTCTATCGAACTTTGGGGTCATCGATTATTGTTCCCAAAAAAGATAAGATTGAAATTACGCCTAGCCGGCCAGGTTTTCACATTCTCTCTGTTGATAATTCAACCTATTCCTATCGAAATATCGCCCAAATCGAGTACCAGATTGATAACCACAAGATCAATTTCGTAGCGAGTCCAAGTCATACCAGTTTCTGGAATCGGGTCAAGGATGCCTTTATCGGAGATATTGACGAATGAGGTTCGAGTTTATTGCAGATGAACATGTCAAGGTTAAAACCTTTCTGAAGAAACATCAGGTTTCAAAAGGCTTATTGGCCAAGATCAAGTTTTCTGGAGGCCAGATTTTAGTCAATGGCGTCGAACAAAATGCCATTTATCTTCTGGATATCGGAGACAAGGTAACGATTGATATTCCCTCTGAGGAAGGTTATGAAGCCTTGGAGGCCATTGATCGGGATTTGGAAATTTTGTATGAAGACGATCATTTCTTGATTATCAACAAACCGGCAGGAGTGGCATCCATTCCTAGCTCCCTTCATTCCAATACCATTGCGAACTTTGTCAAGGGATACTATGTTCGCCATCAGTATGAAAATCAGCTCGTTCATATTGTCACCCGTTTAGACAAGGATACCAGTGGGATCATGCTTTTTGCCAAACATGGCTATGCCCATGCTCGCTTGGATAAGCAACTTCAGGCTAAGACCATTCAAAAACGTTACTTTGCATTGGTAAAGGGCAAGGGTGAGTTGGAAAGCAAGGGGGATATCATTGCCCCCATTGCGCGTGATGAAGACTCCATTATTACCCGAAAGGTAGCAAAAGGTGGCAAGTATGCTCATACCAGCTACCAAATTGTTCAGTCTTTCGGTGATATTCATCTGGTGGATATCCAGTTGCATACAGGCCGGACCCATCAGATTCGCGTTCATTTTTCTCATATTGGTTTTCCACTTTTGGGAGATGATCTCTATGGAGGTTCGTTAGAAGATGGGATTCTTCGACAAGCCTTGCATTGCCATTCCTTGGCTTTCTATCATCCTTTTTTGGAAGAGGAGCTCCGAATTGAAAGCTCTCTGCCAGATGATTTTAGCCAAGTCTTAAAACAGTTATCAAATATTTAATTTTTTTCAAAGGAGAAACTCATGGAAGTTTTTGAAAGCCTCAAAGCCAACCTCGTTGGTAAGAATGCTCGTATTGTGTTACCAGAAGGGGAAGAGCCTCGTATTCTGCAAGCAGCAAAACGGATTGTAAAAGAAACAGACATTACACCTGTCTTGCTTGGTAATCCAGATAAGATTCGTATTTACCTTGAAATTGAAGGAGTTTTGGAAGGATACGAAGTTATCGACCCGCATTCTTACGCAGGCTTCGATGAGATGGTAGCTTCCTTGGTAGAACGTCGGAAGGGTAAAATGACAGAAGAGGAAGCGCGTCAAATTTTGCAAGACGATGTCAACTACTTTGGTGTTATGTTGGTACATCTGGGAATCGTTGATGGTATGGTATCAGGTGCGATTCACTCAACAGCTGCAACCGTTCGTCCGGCACTTCAAATTATCAAAACTCGTCCGAATGTCAAACGCACTTCAGGTGCCTTCCTCATGGTTCGTGGATCTGAACG
>NZ_CAJPOU010000058.1 GCF_905372335.1 Streptococcus sp. A12 | reverse complement strand
TATTTTAATAAATTTTGACCTGAATGTTCAAATAATCCTTTGTTCTGACAAAAAAAGAGCCTATCTTTTCAGATAAACTCTTACTTGTCATACCAGGGTTTCTCTTTCTTACTAAAATAGGATTTGCTCATTTCAATAGTAGCTATCCCCATAGGAATCAAAATAATACTCCATAAAACCGTCACAATTCCATCTGCAATAAAGGAAAAACCACCTGTAAAGTGAAGTCCCAAATACAGTAATAATACAACTGGAAGGAAAGCTGGAGCGAATTTTAAAACGGCCAACCCTAAAACAATTATAAACACCATACTAAGTCCAAATGTTTTATAGAACACATAGATTGCTATAGCTCCGATAAAAATAAAGAACAGCTGAACAAATCTTTTAATATCAATGAAAATCATCATAGATTCCTCCTACTTCATCAGTAATATTTTAAAATTTATTATCTCCTTATATGTGGAGGCTAAATAGTTTTTGGTAAGATAACCTATAGAACGTTATTTTTTCTTTCGCTCCATCTTTTCCCATTCTCTTATAATCAGATTCTCGAGATAAGATGAAGCTGATTTTTCACCGTGATACTCTACTAAAGCATCTAGCATATCGTATCTAACATTATGATGTAAAGAAAATGGATATCTTTGCTTTTTGTTATAGCTTTCAGGAGACTTTCTAGCCTCCTGATTTTGTTTCCTCGACGAACGAGTCTTTTCTCTCTTTGGTGTACTTTGGAATGTTTGTTTTACTTGTGCGAATCGATTCTCTGTCATGCTACCTCTCCTTCTAACACACTCAAAATATTTTCATATACGTAGTTTATATTATCATAAAACCTTTGATGTGTCTTTTTTTGGTTAGCTGTCATCTCTTCATGCTGCTCAAAGACACTCTTGCTAATCACAAGACTCTTAGCCATCAGTTCTTTCTCCTGGATAGAACCAAGGTAAGCTGAGTCTTCTTCAACAACTTCTAAAAATTGTTCACAGATGTCTGATACATTGTTTCCAAAGTATTTAATCTTATTTCCAATAAGATAAGGTTCTGCTTTAACATAGCTTTTCTTAGTAATAACTTCGATAGCTTCACTCTTAATGAAGTCTACAAAATTTTTCAAAGATAACCAGGCACGAAAACCATTAAGAGAGGCATCAGAAACAGCCAGGACAATATCTGATACAGCTATAAAATTTGCTGTAACTAAACTCTTATCATTGTGCGTATCAATTAGAATGACATCAAATTGTGCTTCTAACTCTTCGTAATGTTCGCTAAACCACATAAACAACTGGAGATACTTGTCGTCTCTACTAGCAAGATCTAACTGCTCATCTGTCAAACGCTCATCACCACAAATCAAACTGAGATTTTCTGATATTGGAACAATCTCATACTCTCCAGTCGTAAATATATCATAGACGGTTTTCTCACATTTTACATCAAATGTTCTTGTCAAATTACATTCCCAAGCTCCATCAATGAGTAGTGTTCTAAGCCCCTTAACACGTGCCAACCAATCCCCTTCATTAAAGGTATCTGTAGTCTTACCACCGCCACCTTTTCCTAAGTTTGTAGTCTGAATCTTCATGATTCCCTCCTTGGATAATTGTATATTTTGTTATATAACTTTTTATATACTTAATTATATCTAAAACAACTTTATTTGTCAATATAAAAGCACAAAAAGTTATATAACTTTTTGTGCAACTTGTTAGCCGTATGTACCACCTATATTTCCGCCAACATAGGCTTTTAGCTGGATTTGTTGAACCGTAGTATTGAAATTTCCAACGAAATAGCTGTTCTCTTCTCCGTTTTTAGTTAGAACAATCAAAAATTGAATAACATCATCTGATTCAGTTGGCATCACTTCCAATTGTTCAGGTTGGAAATCATACTGATTCGTCAGAAGAGCCATCGCAAAGGTTTGAACCATCGCATTCTGTGTCATAGATAAATGATTCTCGATTGTTCCCTTGACATTTGGCAGAAACTTCGTCTTTTTTATATCTGCTACTGCTTCTTCAAAGGCTTTTAATACTTCTTTTTTGTCTTCTGAGCTTGCCTCTGCATAGGGGCGTTCTAGTTTTAACTTAGCTGTCCGATAATTCTTCTCGTCTGCTGTTTCTTCTTTGGAAGGCGGCTCGTTTTGAGTGGTTCCTGAAGAACTCACCTGTGCAGCTTCTTCTATTTTAGTTTGTTGAGATGGCCTGAAACTCGATACAATCCCTATTCCTGCCAAAACCAATAGAATACCTACTACAATCGATACAACCATATTCTCCTTTATCCAATCAATCATTTTATATACTCCTTTTAATTTGAACTTAATTTAGCTTCTCTGTCATCTGGATAAGCAAAAGAGATTACCTGTTCTTGTTGTTGTGATTTAGTCCAAATACGATAATTCCATGTATATGGAGTTTTGAACTGATCCCAGCCACTCAGAGGTGTATTTTGTTCTACAAATAAGATAGAGCCATTCTCGAAAACATGACATACAATTCCAGTATGACCATATCCTCCACCTCCTACCTGTGTGGAAAAAATAGCGCCTCTTTTGGGTGTAGCCTTAACTGAATTTCCAAATATTGCAGCCCATGCTGCTGCCTGATCTTTCCCATTACCTTGAACTGAACCAGAATGTCCCCATAAGTGATTTCCAATACTTATTGTAAGATTCACACATTGTCCAGCATACTCGTCACTTCCAGGATTATACCATCCTGTAGACTTAGCATAATCCATGCCTAAGCTCTTAGGATCAATAATGAATGGTTTCAAGCTATCTGGTAAGTCTTCTGGTTTATACCCCCATGCAGTCGCATCTGAAGGGACAGTTCCCGTTCCATCGGTGCTGCTACCTGACTCACCACATCCACTTTTTTCAGCTGAAGAAGACACCGCACTATCTGAAGAACTGACATCTTGTGTACTGGATCCTTCATATGGCTTCTCACCATGAGCAGCAATAGCCTCCTTATCAAGCCACTGATACTTCGTACCCAGTTTTTGATACATATCAGTTAATTTGCTCTTATAAGTGCCATCTGTGGCCCATCCACCATCTGCTATAGCAGATAGACTAGCAATACCATTTGTATTGTTTATAGCCCCTTTATAAAGTGTCTGGTGAGCCATAAACTCAGCTTTCCCTACAATCCCTGCATCGTAGCTAGAAAACCAAGTATAAGCCCCTCCTGTACCGTCTCCAACATTTGCTCCAGGCTTGGTTCCTGTTAAATCAACACTATCTTCACCATACGTCGCCAGAGTAACTGGAAAATTACTTTTGCTAGAGGTTTTAACCCCTCCCATATTGTGAGCTTTCCAGAAGGAAGTACCATTGGGATTCGTAAAATTGAATCCATTCTCTATCATTGTTTGAGTGATAGAGGCTGAAGGTAGGAAGCCTCCTGCCTTCCAAGACAGAATATAGGCTTCCTTATGCTTTTTTACAAAGTCATCGATGGAACCATCAGCTGAAGAAACTGCTGAGTCACTAGTTGAGGATGTTGTTTCTACGGCACCACAATCATTTCTTCCATTATTGGTTACAACTCCCATTACCCCAACTAACATGGTTATTCCAACATTGACAATTAATAGAAGAGCTACAAGAGGGATGAGGATCTTCAGTTTAAATATTTTTTTCATAGATACCTCGCTTATCTACCACAATCCTAATATTGTTCGCAAAATCCCATAAAAAACTAAAAATACAATAAACACTATACCTATTTTCTTGAGACCGTTCAAAAACTCCTTATCTCGTTCTTTTTGTGCTTCCAGGCGTTTTGGATCAGATTCTCCCTCTGAAGCGAAATAATCTCTTTCTTGTTGCATGCGATATTTACGAATCAAAACGTATTGATCAAATCTCTGCTTAGTCCTGGCAATCATTCCTAGTTTATTTTTGGCCATTCTGGTTTACCTTCCTTTCTTACTCAATACCGCCATAGCGCTCAACTTCAGGGGCTAACAGCTGTTGGTTAAAGACCAGATTTCCTACCCCCGCAATGTTCATGAATAACTGTCCTTTCGCCAGACGAGGCAAGGTTTCTAGTTCAGACTGATTCATTGATCCAGATAAGGCGTTAGCTAGTAGAGGCACACTGGTTTCATCCGTCTGAGCAAAAACTCTATATTGCATCAGTCCAAAAATCCTCTGGACTGCCGTCACGTATGGATCCTTATGAGTACCGACCCCTGTCTCAAACAGAATCCCTCGCAGTGAATTAACAGACAATACAACACCAGCAAAGTTTTCGCCCATTGTATCAATCATATCGGCTAGAAGGTTGACACTACTTTCATGCTTAGGGTCAATGAGTGTTTGTGCCCCACTAATATTGACAATATAGTGCTGCATATCCATCTCCGTTAAGTCAGGTCGTTTCTTCAGTAGTTGTTTACAACGTTTTCCGTTATTAACAATATCAGCTGAGACAAGCGAAAGAACAGAAAATATCTGAACATTTAACAAATGAGGAGCGTTCTTCAACCCTGAGAAATCAAATGTCACAACTTGCTCTGAAGAGATATCTTGAAATTCTGTTGTTCCCTCGAAAATTTCTGCGTTTGTTGTCAATAGTTCGTTAAACGTATTGTAAATACGCTTAACAGCCTTGTGTTCGGCTTTATCCGCACTAGTTTGTTCCAGCCGACGTTTGTAGGCATCAACAAACAAAATAAAATCAGACAGAATAGGATACTCTTCCTTCACAATATCCGTCGCTTTCAGTTTTTCTGGATTCAACGAAGGATTTCGAGCCCACAAATCTTCCTCAATATAGAAATCATTCAGGAGAGTTCCAAATGTGATTAAATCGTCTCCTGTCACTTCATTATTCAGGAGTTTATAGATACTCTTCAGTTTCTCGATATGAAGGTTGTAAGATTTCTTCTTATCAATTTCAGTTCCTGCTTCGTTGGTTACTGTTGGAAATACCTGGAAGATATTGATACGGTTAGCCTCACCTGATAAATCAAGAATCAATCCATGTTGTTTTCGTGTCTGATCAAGAAACTGGCCAGTAGCATCAAAGTTACGAATATAATGTCCCTTCGCATAGAGACCGTCTGTGTGTTTCATAAGAAAAGATCGCTGTCCCATCTTTGGATTTCCAGATAGGATCATAAAGGATCGTGTTCTTTTCTCGTCACGTTCTAGAAAATTGAAATTTACCGCTCCGTTCGTTGGAGTCCATCCAAGATAGAAGCCTTTCTCATCTTCTAGCTTCGTATGATTAAAGAAATATCCACCAGCTATTGAGTGAGCTGGAGTCGGTATCCCTCTTCGATGATTGGGTAAATCAATCTGATATTCAGCTGGAATAAATGGGGCATGGTATTCAAAATCTAATTCTCCTGATAGAATGGTGGATTTGAATTTCGACGTTTTGTCCTTGACTTCTTCAACCTTCTTAAATAATTCTTCTTTGGTTGATGCAAATACAAAGACACGAATATACATCCCATACATAGCTATATTTCGCTTATCAATTTCACGGCTTAGTTTATTAAGATTATCAATCTCATCTAGTTCTTTCCGATTATTGGTTAGTTTGCTATTGTTTGTAATCCGTGTTGACTTCTCTTCAATAGAGTCCTCAATCTCTTTTTGAAGTTGTCTATTATCCTCTTTGTACAGTGACAGGAAGGAACGTGTCCCAGGAATCAACAATAATTCGGAAAGCCAAAAACGATCCATTCCTTCAGTTGGATACTCATAATAGTGTACGACCGTATGGTGTCCATCTCCACTTATCCAGGAGCGGTCATCCTTCTGAAAATCAATATTTCCTTGCGGTTGAATCTGGCTAAGAAAGGCAAGGTCATATCCTTCATTTTTTAGTTGTCTTTGTCTACGTTTTGATAAATCAGGCATGCTATCTCTCCTATACTTTCTCATTCATATTGTTGTATTGCTTTATAATCTGAATTTTCTTCCTGTAGCTGATATCTTGTGGAACAAAATCATTATTTCCATAAGTTTTAGCCTTACGAACCAATTCGTCCAATTCGGTTGTTGTAGGCGCAAATAACCACAGTATAAACTCTGTATTATAGACTTCTTGTCGGATGCTTTCTTCAACTTTAATTTGGCTTTGAAGCCAAATTTCACGATCCTTGAGTTGTAAAAAACGTCTATCATTTACTGATAACTTAGACATTTCTTGTCGCACTAAATCCAAATGATGGCGCAAGTCAGAAATTTGCGTATCTGTATTTGTTGGTAAAGTTGTCGTCTCCACTTGGATATTCGGTCCAAATCGAGTCAACCAGGTTTCAAAATTTTCAATAGTTCTCATAACCTCGTTATAAGACATCGATCCTAAATCTTTACCTGGTATCTCCATCAGCTGCAAGTAGCCATAATCAACTAACTGGATATAAGCCTGGCTGTTCGGAATGATTGATTTTACATCTAACAACTCAACGCAAGAATGTAAATCAAAATATTCCTGCGTTTGTTTCTTTGTTTCTTGAATACGTCCCAGAGGGCGTTTCTCATTTTTTGAGGGTTGAATTTGTTTAATCGCCATTATGGTTTTCTCCTTCTGATATAATTCAAGCTAATATAACGTTTTCTTCTTCGTCTGAAGAAAAGAAACATGCTGTGCCAATTCTTTTTGCCACCGTTAGCTGGTAACACCAGATACAAACTCAGAACTGGTGTTAAAAAAATGAATGCGAACATCTGTATCCACTGGCTTTTAGGAAAGATTTTTAAGCCAACGCTCAAAGCGATTACTCCAGTAATTCCTACAAAAGCAATATCTAGGATAAGAAGGCCTATGATCTTGATTTTGGCATAGATATCTCTAGGTACACCGTATTTTTCACCGTACATGAATTTCTCCTTTATATTTGTTTTGACACTCACATTATAATGAATAATCGAAAATATCTTTTAAAGGGACAATAG
>NZ_CAJPOU010000057.1 GCF_905372335.1 Streptococcus sp. A12 | reverse complement strand
CACTTCTGTCACCTGACCTGTTGTGGAGGTAATCTGAAGGATTTGATCCTGCTCTCCCACTTCTTCTTGGCTCGTAAAGAGATCAAAATCACCCTGGTCAGTGAAGACTGGACCTGCCTTAAAGACGCGGTGTGGTTTTGACTTCAGTTCACGCAGGACCTGTAGGCCACGTTTGGCCCGACTGGTCACAGGAATATCATCCTGAGACATCCGTTTGAGACTGCCTCGCTGGGTCAGAATGTACATACTTGGTGTCGTTGACTTAAAGATGGCTACTACTTGATCTCCATCTTTGAGGTTAATAGCTTTGACTCCTGCTGCCTTGGCCCCTACGACTGGAACCTCTTCAATATTGAAACGCAAACCATAACCATTTTTGGTAATGATCATGATGTCCTCTAGGACCACTGGTGCAACCGCTACGATACGGTCCTTTTGGTCCTTCAGTTTAGCGTACTTAGTTGATTTAGAACGATAGGTCCGCCATGGGCTCAATTCCTTGCGTTCAAAACGCTTGATTTGGCCTTGTTGGGTAGCTGCAAAGTAGGTCACGCCTTCAAACTGATCCACAATCTCTGCAAAGAGAATTTCTTCTTCCTGCTCGAAATTGGTCAAGGTCTGACTGAGGTGCTCCCCGATATCCTTCCACTTAGTATCTGCCAATTCATGAACAGGTCGATAGATGGCATTTCCCAGGTTGGTAAAGAGTAAGAGATGCTGGGTGGTCTTAGCAGGCTCTACGAAAATCAACTCATCGTCGTCCCGCTTACCGACTTCCTCAACTGTCGACGCATTGAAGGAACGGTGCGAGGTCCGTTTAATATAACCCGCACGGGTCACACTGACGAAAGTTTCCTCTTCAACGATCAGACTGGCTGTATCAATCTCGATCGTTTTAGCAGTGTCTTGTAATTCACTGCGACGCGGATTGCCAAAGAGTTTCTTGACTTCACGCAATTCCTTTTTCATGAGATTGAACATGGTCCGTTCATCTCCAATGATAGCTGCCAAGGTCGCGATTTGCTCCTTGAGACTGGCATGCTCTTCTTCCAATGTCACGATATCCGTATTGGTCAAACGGTACAATTGCAAAGTAACAATAGCTTCTGCTTGTTCTTCCGTGAAATCATAGCTGACCTTGAGGTTTTCCTTGGCATCAGCCTTGTTATCAGAAGCACGGATCAAGGCAATGACCTCATCGAGAATGGAAATTACGCGGATCAAGCCCTCTACGATGTGGAGGCGACGTTCTGCCTTTTCCTTATCAAAGCGTGAGCGAGCGACAATGATATCCCGACGGTGAGCAATGTAGCTAGAGAGAATCGGCACGATCCCCACTTGACGTGGTGTGTAGTTATCAATCGCCACCATATTGAAGTTGTAGTTGACCTGCAAGTCTGTGTACTTGAACAAGTAGTTCAAGATTAGATCAGCATTGGCATCTTTCTTCAACTCAATAGCAATCCGAAGACCATCCCGGTCTGACTCATCCCGCACCTCAGCGATACCGGCCACCTTGTTGTTAACACGGACATCGTCGATCTTCTTGACCAAGACCGCCTTGTTGATCTCATAAGGGATTTCGGTAACGACGATTTGCTGCTTGCCTCCTTTGAGTTGCTCGATCTCTGTCTTAGAGCGGACAACCACCCTTCCCTTACCAGTTTCATAGGCTTTCTTGATCTCATCGCGCCCTTGGATAATGGCACCGGTCGGGAAATCAGGTCCAGGAAGAAACTCCATGAGTTTGTCTACCTTAGCAGAAGGATGGTCGATCATGTAGACCACTGCATCGATGACTTCAGCGAGATTATGTGGCGGAATATCAGTCGCGTAACCAGCTGAAATCCCTGTAGCTCCATTGACCAAGAGGTTTGGAAAAGCTGCCGGCAAAACAGTTGGCTCTTTTTCTGTATCGTCAAAGTTCCAGGCAAACGGCACTGTGTTCTTTTCGATATCTTGCAAAAGATAACCCGCAATTTCAGACAAACGAGCTTCCGTATAACGCATGGCTGCTGGTGGATCCCCGTCCATGGAACCATTGTTTCCGTGCATTTCAACAAGGATCTCGCGGTTCTTCCAGTCTTGAGACATGCGGACCATGGCATCATAGATAGAAGAATCCCCGTGAGGGTGGAAATTCCCCATGATATTTCCGACAGACTTGGCAGACTTGCGGTAGCCCTTGTCATGGGTATTGCCATCCTTATTCATAGAATAAAGAATCCGCCGTTGAACGGGTTTCAAGCCATCCCGAATATCAGGAAGAGCCCGTTCTTGAATAATGTATTTGGAGTAGCGACCAAAGCGCTCTCCCATGATGTCCTCTAAAGACATATTTTGGATATTACTCATATAAGATACAAAGGGACGTTTCGGCTTGCCGAAAATTTCTGTAGAAAAAAAGGAAATCGATGCAGGGTTCGATGAACCCAAAGCGATTTATCTTTTTTCCTAGGAAATTAGTCCCGTGTTCAGTTACTACAAGTAACTAAACTATCCTTTCTGTAGTTTTAAGTACGTTATCAAATGATGGATCAAGAGTTTCACACAGCACTCAGGGCGTGTTCAACTCCTTTCAAAGAATGTTGAGTAGATTTTTATAAAAGAAGGTGTTCAGTTACTATAAGTAACTAAACTATCCTTTCTGTAGTTTTAAATACGTTATCAAATGATGGATCAAGAGTTTCACACAGCACTCAGGGCGTGTTCAACTCCTTTCAAAGAATGTTGAGTAGATTTTTATAAAAGAAGGTGTTCAGTTACTATAAGTAACTAAACTATCCTTTCTGTAGTTTTAAATACGTTATCAAATGATGGATCAAGAGTTTCACACAGCACTCAGGGCGTGTTCAACTCCTTTCAAAGAATGTTGAGTAGATTTTTATAAAAGAAGGTGTTCAGTTACTACAAGTAACTAAACTATCCTTTCTGTAGTTTAAAGTGTTTAAAATAGATTATTGAATCAATGATTTGACAGTTTCTCTTCAGCATAAGCCCTCATCTTTACAGCCACTTCCTGATCATAGTCAAATCCCATCTTTTGGGCCAGACTTTGTGCTTCACAATCGAATAACTTCATGGTAGCAAATAAGGACTGGCTGACCTTCTCTATACTAGATAGATTTAGCAGAGTTGAGAACTCCTTCTCTTGCTCAGCTGGTAGATACTGGAAGAGGTACTTGTAGTTTTTTCCGATATCGACTGTTCCCCTATCGCTTGCTACCTTCCAAGCTAAGACCTTGAGGAGTTCTTGCTGGCAAATGCCATAGAGATGATCGGTCGCATAGATGAGTTGATTTCTTCGAATGGCCTTGACGACATAAGCCGATACCCACCAAAATTCATTGCAAGTAGCTGCAAATTCCTCTTCAGTAGGCGGAGCGGTCCAGTAGCGCTTCGGACTAGGAATGTAAGAGTCAAACAAACCTTTGTCGTCTTTAAGCACTCTGAAATCTGCTTCGCTACCCACCCACTCTTGCATGTGTTCCTTGGGACAGAGTGTCAAATCAATACGATTGCCATCTTCAAAGAGCATGAGGTAAAGATGACGGTGTCCTAGAGTAACTTCTTGCTCAATGATGCGTTTACCAAACTGATCCATCCATGATAAATCTGAAACCAGGTCTTCTAGATTCTCAACAATATAGACCACATCATAATCTTGGAACTCATCTTTCAGGGGATGTGGGCTAGTCCTCGATCCGGATAAGGCCACTGCTTCAACTTGCAGAGATTCAGCTATTTGCACAATCAGATTCATCATTTCTGTATCAGTTCTCATCTTTTACTCCTTCATCACTTACAAATCCTTGGAATTGTTGGTTTTTATCAAAATATAGATAAACAGATGGAAGAAACGATGAAATCGTAATTATAAGTTTCGCTAAATGGAAGTTGATGACCACCTTAATAAATTGACCTTGAACTTTAAAGATCATCAAATGCATATAGATGCTAGCTAGGAGATAGATCCCTAAAATCAGAGAGGCTTTCAATAATTGATGGCTATAAACCGAATAGAGACGTATGCCACTATAAACTAGGGATGTATATAATAAAGGCAAGTAAAACGTCACCAATACTATGATAATTGACAAATGTCCTTCAAAATTCTTAGAGGAATAATCACTGATTGCATTCATGGTTAAAATCCCTGCAATAGGGAAATAATATCCTAAAAAATGGATCTTGGATTTATTTTTCTTAATTGCAATATAAATAAATGTAGCGACTAATACGACCGGTAAGAATGGGAAAGTAGAGAAAGTTATAGGCAATAAGATATCATTCATTTCAGACCTTCCTACGATTCTAAATAATATTTAAAAATATGGCTGGCAAATAAGATAGAACAAGAGAAAGGAACATTACCCCTATCATCATGCTTCGATGTTGCAAAAACTTTTCCGACATACTAGCCACAACCAGATAAAAAAGGACCGCACTCGCTAGATAAGCGAGGAAAATTAGGATTATTTTCCATCCATATTTAGGAAAAACAGGAAATAATCGGATGACGTGATAAAGCAAGGCAATCACGATCATAGGAACACCTAGGGCTACTACCATTAGTTGAACAGCAAAGACTGATAGCATGAACGGAAGAGCTCTCTCAACAACCCTGAATGAACCAAACTGAACCACACAATAAGTCATGACTGTTAAACAGATTAGATAATACAAGCCATAAAACTTTTTCTTTTCCAATTTAGCCAAAAGGTGATAAAGATGGATAAAAATAAGACAATATACAATTAATAAAAATGATTGAATGTAGTAATTAAAAAATCCATAATTTTTCCCTTCCTAGCTAAGTCCTATTGATCTCGCTCATAATGATAGAGATAAAGAGGAGGAAGATAGGAAACCAGAATCATCAAAATAATGACTATGAATACGAACTGATGAATCTGAAATGTCATTACCACACACAAGCCAAGAAGACCAATTAATAGGGGACCTAAGATATAGGATAGGAAAATCAAAAGTCCCTTCCTCAGATCCTTCCTATAAACGAAACACAAACGAATCAGTGTGTAGACTAAGGCTCCTATTATCAAAGGAAAGCCAAATAAAAACATGATAAAGGTCGCCCCTAAAGCAGCGGATTCTGAGCCCTCTATATTAAAAATAAGCATCAAGATCATGAACAAAGTAAACACGATCGGTGCATAAAGTCCTAGTAAACTTTTTTTCCTATGATTCATAAAGAATGCAAAAATAGCTGAGGGCGACGAGACTATGAAAATAAAACCCAAGTAAGTCCATATAATCGAATGTCCTGAACTATCCATCACTCACACTCCTTAAAACGCGGTCGTTTCTTCCAAGGTAAACTTAACGTTATCTTCGATCCATTGGCGGCGAGGGGCCGCTTTATCACCCATGAGGACCGAGACACGGCGTTCTGCACGCGCCAAGTCATCAATCGTGACACGAATCAAGGTGCGGGTTTCTGGGTTCATGGTGGTTTCCCAAAGCTGGTCCGCATTCATCTCACCCAACCCTTTGTACCGTTGAAGGGTTGCTCCACGGCCAAAAGTTCGGCGTAGGTCTTCCAATTCATTGTCTGTCCAGGCATAAGCCACTTCTTCTTTCTTCCCTTTGCCCTTAGACATCTTGTAAAGAGGAGGCATGGCGATATAGACACGTCCTGCTTCGACCAAGGGACGCATATAGCGATAAAAGAAAGTTAGGAGAAGGGTCTGAATGTGGGCCCCATCCGTATCCGCATCAGTCATGATGATAATCTTGTCATAGTTAGTATCTTCGATCGTAAAATCAGCCCCAACTCCAGCACCGATGGTGTAGATCATGGTGTTGATTTCCTCGTTTTTGAGGATATCACTCATGTTGGCCTTCTCAGTATTGAGAAC
Source organism: Streptococcus sp. A12 (assembly GCF_905372335.1). Classification (GTDB taxonomy): domain Bacteria; phylum Bacillota; class Bacilli; order Lactobacillales; family Streptococcaceae; genus Streptococcus. The sequence goes on along the minus strand of NZ_CAJPOU010000057.1, from coordinate 1,337 downwards.
CTTCCCTCGAAGCGGAAGGATAGCCTGGAACTTGCGGTCCCGACCTTGCTTGGCAGAACCACCGGCTGAATCTCCTTCGACTAGATAGAGTTCGTTCTTGGCAGGATTCTTGGACTGGGCTGGGGTCAATTTACCAGACAAGAGCCCCTTGTCCTTCTTGTTCTTCTTGCCATTTCGACTCTCATCCCGCGCCTTCCGAGCGGCTTCACGCGCATCCCGGGCCTTGATAGCCTTGCGTATCAGATTGGAAGCCAACTCCCCATTTTCCATGAGGAAGAAAGTCAACTTATCAGCGACAATCCCGTCAACGACTGGTCGAGCAAGTGGACTTCCTAGTTTGTCCTTAGTCTGCCCTTCAAACTGCAAATGAGCTTCTGGCACCAAAATCGAAAGTACTGCAGAAAGACCTTCCCGGTAGTCGGATCCTTCTAGGTTCTTGTCTTTTTCTTTGAGAAGACCCGTCTTTCTTGCATAGTCGTTCATAGCCTTGGTAATGGCAGTCTTGAGTCCTGTCTCATGGGTTCCCCCATCTTTGGTGCGGACATTATTGACAAAGGACAAGATATTGTCAGAATAACCATCATTGTACTGGAGAGCGACTTCTACTTGGAATCCTTCTGATTCCCCATTAAAGTAGAGAACCGGCGTCAAGGTTTCCTTATCTTCATTTAAGTACTCAACGAAATCCTGTACCCCATTCTCGTAATGGAAGGCCACATGGTTGTCTTCTTCCTTACGGAGATCAGTCAGCGTCAACGTCACATCCTTGAGCAAGAAAGCTGATTCTTTGATCCGTTCGGCAATAGTATTAAACTTGAAATCCGTCGTTGAGAAGATGGTTGCATCCGGCATGAAGGTAACCTTGGTTCCTGTCTTAGACTTAGGTGCCGTTCCTATCTTCTCAAGAGTGGTAACTGGTTTCCCACCATTTTCAAAGCGTTGTTTATAGACCGCTCCATCACGGGTAATCTCAACCTCAAGCCAGCTAGAGAGGGCGTTTACGACCGAAGATCCCACTCCGTGGAGACCACCAGAGGTCTTATACCCACCTTGACCAAACTTCCCACCTGCGTGGAGGACGGTAAAGATGACCTCAACGGTTGGTTTACCCATGGCATGCATCCCTGTCGGCATCCCCCGACCTTGGTCCGCTACAGATAGGGAACCGTCTTTGTTAATTGTAACGTCAATTTGAGAACCAAAACCAGATAAGGCTTCATCGACGGCATTGTCGACAATTTCCCAGACCAAATGGTGGAGACCATTCCCGTCTGTCGATCCAATATACATCCCTGGACGTTTACGGACCGCATCCAACCCTTCTAGTACCTGAATGG
>NZ_CAJPOU010000056.1 GCF_905372335.1 Streptococcus sp. A12 | reverse complement strand
AAGACCTCCTAACTTTGTTTATGAAATCCTAAAACTTTTCTTTTTCATAATAATCTCCCTAAAAGGCCACCAAATCCGGTGGTCTTTTACTTTGCTTTTATTAGGAGGAAATTATTTCGTTTGAGGTAAGCAAATTTATTGCTTCGATTTTTTTAAAATGACATACTTGATAAATCAATTATTGATAAGTCAATAAAAAGATCGGAGAGAAGGAATGTCAGAAATGCATGACTTGCTTTATCAGTTGAAGCTAGCTGATCAGTCTTCAACCCAATTATTTGAAAAACAATTGGGCATTAGTCTAACTCGTTATCAGATGCTTCAGTTGTTAGTAGCAGAAGCGCCGTGTAGCCAAGCGGCCCTTCAGGAGAAACTAGCAATTGACCCTGCAGCCTTAACCCGCCACTTCAAAGTCTTAGAAGCTAGTGGCTATGTTACTCGTACTCGCAATCCAGAAAATCAACGGGAGATTGTGGTGGAACTTACGGAGCTTGCCAGAGATCGGTTGTTGGTTCATCCTCCAGCACATCATTTACAGGTAAAAGACCAGATGGATCAGATTCTTTCTGAAAAAGAGCGGAATCAGTTGAGTCACTTACTCGAAAAGTTGGTGTCTGGCCTCGAGCAAATTACATTTTAAAAGGAGAATAATATGTCTGTCTTAACCATTGTTTTAGCAAGCCTTGCTACTTCTGAGCATTTCTATATTTTTTATCTTGAAAGTTTAGCAACCCACTCGGCATCGAGTAGTCGTGTCTTTAATATGGATCAGGAAGAATTGCATCGTCCATCTGTGACGGCTCTCTTCAAAAACCAAGGCATTTATAATGCTCTGATTGGTGTCTTCCTCCTCTACGGCCTCTTTGTAGCTAGAAACAGTGAAATTGTCACGATCTTTCTGCTCTTTATTATTGGTGTAGCAGTTTATGGGGCTGTAACTTCTAATAAAAAAATCATTTTGACCCAAGGTGGTCCAGCGATAGCCGCTTTAGCCAGTATTCTTCTGTTTGGATAAGAATCAGCTCTTCCAGATTGGGAAGAGTTTTTCATTCCTATCCTTAGGGCTGCGATGGCAAGGGCTCCATCTTCAGTTACCGGTCTGCAGCAAAAAACAACTGCGTGCTTTGCGCCTCAGCTTTTAGTTTTCTTAAAGCTTTCTATAAGGAATGGTTTAGGTTTGAGCTGTATACTAAACTCATCCAATAAGAAATGAGGTACAGAACATGAAAATCTCAGTGAATTATCCAAAACGCTTTAAGAAATTGCCACAAAAAGGTTCTTGTTACGGCGAATAAACACTCCTCCTATTTTTTCATAATAAACTCCTAAAGAAGGCTCTACCCGAAAAGGTAGAGTTTTTATGTACCAGAGACCTTGTGATTCGTGGTATAATAAGCCTATGGAAAAAAAGAACAAATTACTACTCATCGATGGGTCTTCCGTCGCTTTTCGTGCCTTTTTCGCACTCTATAATCAAATCGATCGCTTCAAAAATGCCAATGGGTTGCATACCAATGCGGTCTATGGTTTTAACCTCATGTTGAGCCATCTCTTGGAGCGCATCCAACCGACCCATGTCCTCGTTGCTTTCGATGCAGGAAAGACGACCTTTCGGACGGAGATGTATGCCGACTACAAAGGAGGCCGGGCAAAAACACCAGATGAATTCCGTGAGCAGTTCCCTTTTATTCGCGAGCAACTAGATCATTTGGGAATCCGCCATTATGAGCTGGCCCAGTATGAAGCGGATGATATTATTGGAACGCTAGATAAGATGGCAGAAACTACCTCGGTGCCATTTGAAGTCACCATTGTCTCTGGGGACAAGGATTTGATCCAGCTGACAGATGACAATACGGTGGTTGAAATCTCTAAAAAAGGGGTAGCGGAGTTTGAGGAATTCACTCCAGCCTATCTGAAAGAAAAGATGGGACTGACACCAGAGCAATTTATCGACCTCAAGGCCTTGATGGGAGATAAGTCGGATAATATCCCAGGTGTCACCAAGATCGGAGAAAAGACCGGGATTAAACTACTCCTAGAGTATGGCTCTCTCGATGGCATTTACGAGCATATCGATGAGATGAAGGCTTCTAAGATGAAGGAAAACCTCATCAACGACAAGGAACAGGCCTATCTGTCCAAGACCCTTGCGACCATTGATACCAATGCGCCCATTGAGATTGGCCTGGATGATATCACCTATACGGGCCCCCATCTAGAAAAACTCGCCAAGTTTTATGAAGAGATGGGCTTTAAGCAACTTCGCCAAGCATTGGATTTAAGTGGAGAAGAAGCAGCTCCTGTAGCAATTGACTATACAGAAGTCGAGCAAGTCACTTCAGATATGCTTACGGAAGGTAGTTTCTTCCATTTTGAGATTTTTGGGGACAATTACCATACAGAACCCATCATCGGTTTTGCATGGGGGACCAAAGGTCAGCTCTACGCAAGTACTGATACTGGTCTTTTACAAACACCGATTTTCAAAGAATTTCTCGAAAAAACGCCCCTCAAGATCTATGACTTTAAGCGGGCTAAGGTCTTGCTCAGCCACTTGGGCATTACCCTGCAAAAGCCAGCTTTTGACAGTCGATTGGCCAAGTATCTCTTGTCGACCGTAGAGGACAATGAAATTTCAACCATTGCGAGCCTCTATAGTCAGATTGCGCTACCGCTGGACGAAGTCGTTTATGGCAAGGGAGCCAAAAAAGCTATCCCAGAAAAGGCGGTCCTATTAGAGCATTTGGCACGGAAAGTCGCTGTTCTAATGGATACCGAAGGGCCCATGGTGGAGCAGTTGCAAGCCAATGATCAGCTAGATTTGCTCTATGATATGGAGCAACCACTAGCAGCTGTTTTGGCCAAGACGGAAATCGCAGGGATCAAGGTAGAGCGCCAGACCCTCCAAGATATGCAGGTGGAAAACGAGGTGGTCTTGGAGCGCTTGACCCAAGAAATCTACGAGCTTGCTGGAGAAGAATTTAACATCAATTCTCCCAAACAATTGGGTGTCATCCTTTTTGAAAAATTGGAACTCCCTCTTGAATATACTAAGAAGACCAAAACTGGCTATTCAACAGCTGTTGATGTCTTGGAACGCCTAGCTCCAATCTCACCGATCGTGTCTAAGATTCTTGAATACCGCCAGATTGCCAAGATTCAGTCGACCTATGTCATTGGTCTTCAAGATTGGATTTTGGAAGATGGGAAGATCCATACCCGCTATGTGCAGGATTTGACGCAGACGGGCCGTTTGTCCAGCGTGGATCCCAACCTGCAAAACATTCCTGTCCGTTTGGAGCAAGGTCGCCTTATTCGTAAGGCCTTTGTTCCAGAAGAGGAAAATAGTGTCTTGCTCAGTTCGGACTATTCACAGATCGAACTGCGCGTTTTAGCCCATATTTCAGGAGATGAACATTTGATTGATGCCTTTAAACATGGGGCAGATATCCATACATCGACTGCTATGCGGGTCTTCAATATTGAAAAACCAGAAGATGTGACGCCGAATGACCGTCGTAATGCCAAGGCAGTAAACTTCGGTGTGGTTTATGGGATTTCCGACTTTGGACTGTCTAACAACCTAGGGATCAGCCGAAAAGAAGCCAAGGCCTATATTGAGACCTACTTCGAACGCTACCCTGGCATCAAGGACTATATGGAGAGAGTGGTGCGGGAAGCGCGTGACAAAGGCTATGTGGAGACTCTCTTCAAGCGTCGTCGGGAGATTCCAGATATCAATTCTCGCAACTTCAATGTTCGAGGCTTTGCGGAGCGGACAGCTATCAACTCACCCATCCAAGGATCGGCAGCCGATATCTTGAAAATTGCTATGATCCACTTGGACCAAGCGCTAGAAGCAGGAGCATACAAGACCAAGATGCTTCTTCAGGTGCACGATGAAATCGTTCTGCAAGTACCAAGTGATGAACTGGCAGCGATTAAAGAACTCGTCAAAGAGACTATGGAATCCGCTATTGAACTTGCGGTACCACTGGAAGCCGATGAAAACGAAGGCAAAACATGGTATGAAGCCAAATAAGATTGAGTTTGTCCAAAAAAGAAAGCGGTAGGAGACTTTTCAGTTTCCTACCGCTTTTAATGACTAACACTTGCAATGCCCTTCGTATTGTTATACTATTTAAAGAAAGGAAACGCATACAAAAAGGAGATTCTTATGGCTTATTCATTTCGCAATCCTAGTGATGGCATTATCAAACATTACCTCGAAACCAGCAAGATTATCGCTGTAGTTGGATTATCTGATCGTGAGGAGACGACCAGTCATCGTGTCAGCAAGGAGATGCAAGATCGGGGATATCGGATTATTCCCGTCAACCCCCGCGCAGCTGGTGGCCAGATCCTTGGAGAAACGGTGTACGCTAGCTTGCAGGAAATTCCTTTCCCAGTAGATATCGTCGATGTTTACCGTCGCAGTGAGTTTTTGCCAGATGTAGCGCGTGACTTTATCGAGACGGATGCGAAAATTTTCTGGGCGCAACTAGAGCTGGAAAATCAAGAAGCAGAAGAAATCCTTCGTAGAGCTGGACGAGAAGATATCGTCATGAACCGCTGTATCAAGCGCGAGCATACTCGCTTGGTCTTAGGAGAAGGATAGCCTTTGATTTATCCCAGAACCTCTCGTCTTTCATTCAGTGATTAAACTGATACGAGAGATGAAATAAATACAGACGGATTTCCCTAACAGAGAAAAAAGAACCCACCTAGTACTTTGGAGAATGGCTCCAATCGAAGGTGGGTTTTCTTGTTTTCTTTGTTAATCAAGTGGATTAGACTTTGGTAGATCCGGCGCCTTTTGCTGGAAGCGACTGTCCGCCTGCATCCGTTTTTGAAGGAGGGTATGGTAGAAGATGATTTGGCAACTGGTTGCATAAGGTTTGACATAAAAATTCGCCATTCCTAAAGTGAAAAAAGATAGAATTTGCCAACCAAGCAGGCTCAAATCAAGAACAAGGCGGTGGCTCTTAAAGCCTTTCATCTCTTCCTTACTTTGGCGGAGGATAGACATAGGCCCATCATAGGTTCCCGTCATCAGTCGACTATATAGGATCAACTCAACCAAACTATATTGGTAATAAAAAGGGAGGAAGAGCAGGAGCCCAACCAGAGCCATTAAGAGGCCGGTCGTCATAGTTGGAGCTAACTTAAGAATTGCTTGAACTTCTGGAGTATCCGCTCTAAGAGTAGACGTAGTGGAGAAGGATTCATTGATAGCGAAAACGTGATAGCTGACCACCGTTAAGAGGAGTTGACTCACATAGAGGAGGCTCCCCCACAAGGATAGGATAACTTGCTTAATGAATAGCGTCAAAAACGCAGGTGTAAAATAATGGCTCTGAAAGATGGTGAAGATACCAAAGTTTTTTTCACCCTTGCTAGAGGCAGAAATCAAAAAGCGAAAAGTTGCCCCTAAATAGAGGAAAGAAAGGATAAATCCAATAATTGCAGGGAAAATTTGCCGACTTAGAAGAAAGAGCATCCCTTCTCTAAGTTCCATGTGAGCAAGTGCTTCAGTGATGTCTGTCCCTGTCAACATGTAACTTGCAAGGATTGTCAGGAGAGTTGGCAAGGCAAAGTAGGAGAAGACTTTGGGATGTTGCAATTGCAGCTGACGAGCTTGAGCACGAACCAATTTGATATTCATAATGACCTCTTTCATGGTAGTAGTACCCTTTATTATAACATAAGTCCGTGACAGAGCTGGTAAAATTTGGTACAATCGTACAGGTGCTCACAGGAGATCCTGTGACAGGAATAAGAAGGCTGGGACTGTTTTTCCCAGTACGGAGGTAACCATGACAGATTCACCGATTCAATATCGATTGATTAAAAAAGAAAAGCATACAGGAGCTCGTCTGGGAGAAATTATCACCCCCCACGGGACCTTCCCAACTCCAATGTTTATGCCTGTAGGGACTCAGGCAACCGTTAAGACCCAATCGCCAGAAGAACTCAAGGAAATGGGGTCCGGAATTATTTTGGCCAACACCTACCATCTCTGGCTTCGTCCGGGGGATGATCTAGTCGCAAAAGCAGGAGGACTGCACCAGTTCATGAACTGGGACCAGCCCATTTTGACAGATAGTGGAGGCTTCCAGGTCTATTCACTAGCGGATACCCGCAATATCACCGAAGAAGGGGTAACCTTTAAAAACCACCTCAATGGTTCGAAGATGTTCCTCTCCCCAGAAAAGGCCATCTCGATCCAAAATAATCTAGGGAGCGACATCATGATGTCCTTTGACGAATGTCCTCAGTTCTATCAACCCTATGATTATGTAAAGAAATCAATCGAACGGACCAGTCGTTGGGCAGAACGTGGCCTGAAGGCTCATCGTCGCCCTCATGATCAAGGTCTTTTCGGGATTGTCCAAGGGGCTGGATTTAAAGACTTGCGTCGTCAGTCTGCTCAAGATTTGGTCAGCATGGACTTCCCAGGCTATTCTATCGGTGGGTTAGCTGTTGGAGAAAGCCATGAAGAGATGAATGCGGTGCTTGATTTCACAACTCCTCTCTTACCAGAGAACAAGCCTCGCTATCTCATGGGAGTAGGAGCACCAGACAGTCTGATCGATGGCGTTATTCGTGGAGTGGACATGTTTGACTGTGTCTTGCCGACGCGGATTGCGCGCAATGGCACCTGTATGACTAGTCAAGGACGTCTGGTGGTGAAAAATGCGCAATTTGCAGAAGACTTTACACCGCTAGACCACGAGTGTGATTGCTACACTTGTAAGAATTACACCCGTGCTTATCTTCGCCATCTCCTCAAGGCAGATGAGACCTTTGGCATTAGATTGACCAGCTACCACAACTTGTATTTCTTGATCAACCTCATGAAGCAGGTCCGTCAAGCCATCATGGATGACAATCTTTTAGAATTCCGTGAGCATTTTGTTGAAAAATATGGCTATAACAAGTCAGGCCGGAATTTTTAGGAAAAGCTAATAGGAAGAAAAAAGACCACAGCCATCTTAGAATAATAGAAATAACTGCTAGACGCAGTGGTTGATTGGAATCTTTGGAGCTTGTTAAGCTCCAAAGATTCCAATCAACTGTGCGGGGGCGAGACGACGAACAAATTAGATATAAATTTGTTCTGTCTCGCTCCCTTTTTTCTATATAATAGCAACTTTTTTGGCACTCTATTTCTTTCGAAAACACTTTCATTAAAAAAATGAAAAAAATCTATTCAAATCCCTTGCATTGGGGCTTTCATTGTGTTAAACTACTATGGTGCTGTGAAAAACAGCTATTAGCTTTGATGCAAGAGGTTGCGACACGCTCGGTTGCATTGCCACGCAACGCGC
>NZ_CAJPOU010000055.1 GCF_905372335.1 Streptococcus sp. A12 | reverse complement strand
TACTGAGAGAAAGCGCCACTTGCTTATCTTGTTCTGCTTGGCTTTCACTATCCCAAGCTCGCTAAAAAAACGCCATAAGCCTTTCTTTCTTGACTAGTATTATAGCAGATTTCTACTCTAGTGTAAACCAAAAACAAGTCCGAAAGAGGTGTTTCAGACTTGTTGCAAATCCTTTCAAAGAAAGGTGACTGTTATGGGCGTTTTACAACCTTTGGTTTTTTCCCATTTAATTTTTTCTTAGCAGCTTTAACCTCAGCTAATACCGCCTTGACTTCCTGTTGACTGGCACCAGGATTAGCCAGTACAGCTTGAGCGCGGATAAAGGCTTGTAGGTAGTTTACCTTCACCTTATCTGCTGCATAGATAAACTTCGCATTCTTAGCTTGGAACTGGAGTTCTGCCGCAATCAATTTCTTAAGACTTGAAAAATCAGTTGTTTTACCATTTAGCTGTTGATCAGCCGCCTGGTAGTTCGCAAGTGCTTGGTTGATTTGCTCTTGTGTCACACCTTCACGGACGAGCAAGAGAGCCAATTCCTTAAAGGTTTGGTCAAAGGCACGTCGAGCTGAATCCTTAGCGTTGGCATAACGACCTGTTTTTGAGGTTACATCATAGGCAGCAATGGCTGATTTTAGCGCTGTAAAATCAGACTCTTTCCCGTCTAATTGACTCGTAACCAATCCAAGATTTGAAAAGATTTGGTTAACTTCTGCTTGTGATAACTTAGCCGCAAGAGCTTTCTGAGCTTCTTGATAAGCTGCATCATAGGCTAAACGTTTTTCACTCTTTGCATTAAAGTACTGAGGAGTGCTGGTCAAGTTCGCTTGTTGAGCCAACAATTGTAACAATTGGGTCTTAATGACTACAGAAAGTTTTGCGAGATTGTTTTGGTCCGCTAGAACTGTCACAGTTGGTGCATCCTCAAGCAACTCATAACCTGTTGGTAGACTGACTGAAATCGTATAGGTTCCAACTGGGACATCTTTTCCAAAAGCATTCTTGCCATAGCGTTGAACTGGAAGAACAAAGGTTTCACCAGCTTGATTTTTCAAGACAACTGGTGTTGTTCTTGGTACTGCTTGATCAAAGACCAGGCTCAAAGGTGCAGTGACAATCTCTTTGGCCAAAAATTCAATGGTCTTAAAGCTGTCCTCTGCAGTGATTTCAAATTTCTGAGTTCGTTCGCTGACAAGTTTCAGATCTGATTTGTCATAGGCAAAGAGTTCTGCCACATAGCTACCAAACTTAAGGAAATTAATTTCTTTCCCCTTGTCTAAGTTGACATACTGTCCTTGATCATCCTTGATACGGTAGACAAAATCGGTATCTAATTCTTTATGTGTATCGGCATCTAGGACTGACACCTTAATCCGCCCACTATCTTCACTACCAGCAAAATCAGCAAGAGAGGCAAAGTCGCGGTTTCCAGCGTAGTCTTCTACCACATAGTAAAGTAAGTCTTTACTGATTCCTTCTGGAAGAGTATAGCCACCATCTTCATTTGCCGTTAAATAGACACGGTTTTCAAAGCGACTGGTCTTCCCTAGGGCGTCTTTCCCCTCCTTAACCAAGGTTCCTTCTTCATCAAAGGCCTTGACATAGAAGACTTGCTCTCGTAAGATTCCACCATTGCCAATATCTTTTGTTTTACGAGCATAGAAGGTTTCTACCCCATCCTTCTTGGTCGTATAACCTGAAGTCAAGACTGGTTTTTGGGTGTCGATTTGGAGATTAAAGCGAACAACTTGCTCTTCTGCTCCTGGAACGGCTGGCGTATAGCGAACTTCATAGACATAGTGACCATCCGCTACCTTTTCACCCTTGGCATCCGTTCCTTCCCAAGCCGTATTGTCGACTAGATAAGATCGTTTCCCACGTCCGTCAAAATAATTCTTACGAGCAGAGAAAGATCCTGTACTTGACCAAATTGGATTAGCAAATGCTTGATCATCTGCCTTGTAGACAGCTGCTTTCATATTTTTTAGGTTTCGCAAGACGACTGCACGATACTGCACATAATCTTTGTTCCCATCTCCATCTGGAGAAATAGCCAGACGGACATTTCCATCAGCATCCAAGTGGAGGACGTTCAAACCTTCTGGTGTTTCCACTGTTCCAAGAACGATTGGGCTTCGTTCTGCTGTTTCCTTCTTAGCAGTCGTATAGAGCACATCATTCGCGTTTGAAACTAAAGAGGTGACGTTCGCATTGGATGGCACGTGTTTGCTTTCTGGAACATCATAGTAGAATCCTGATTTCCCTTCTCTTACCAAGTTGTAGATTGGTTTTTCAACCGCAGGGATATCTTGGAAGGAACCACGGAATCCCATAAATGGAATGCTAACCACATCGCCGTCATCTGCTGGGTCCACAAAGCGAACAAAGCCTTCTAAGAAGTAACCGTTCGGCATCAATTTAGTCAATTCTTCTGCAAACTTAGATGCATCGACAGTCACCGTCACTGTCTGACTACTATGGGCTTTTACAGTTACATTTGGCCATACAGTCTCTGTTAATTTCCGTGGCTTCAAGGTAAAGTGATCGTCTTTTACATCGTCGGTAGTGGTATTCACAATCATCTTCAACTCTCTGTCAGTATCAGAAATATTATGAACAGTCACATCAAAACTGAATCGATCTTCCACATTACCAAGCGTAACACTTGGGTATGCATCTTCATTTGTTACATATAAATCTGTTGAGACGGCTGCAGCAGTATCTACAATCCCTGCCCCTTGTTGACGTACTGAAGTGTAGGCGCCCGTTTCTTTGTTAAAGTGCGGTTTTGCAGTTGACATGATCAAGGCCTTGACCGTTGCAGATAGCTCCTCTGGTGAAAGTTCTGGATGGTGAGCTTGGAGGTATTCCTTCACCAAAGCCGATACCCCAGCCACATGAGGAGAGGCCATACTGGTTCCGCTCATACTGCCATAGCTATTGTCATTTAGTGAAGAGAAGATTGATCCACCAGGTGCAGTAACATCTGGTTTCAATTGTCCATCCGTTGACACTCCCCAACTAGAGAATTCAGACATTTTTCCTGCGTCAGGGTTTGGACGGTTATCCAAACTACCGTCAAAGACTATCTTGTAGTCTTTGTCTTTGATGGCTTCTCCGTACCGCTTAGAAATAAATACCGCAGGAATCTTTCTCGCATCGCCTTCGAGGCCCATTTTGACATTCGCGCCTTCGACACTATTGTAAATGAGGGCGCCAATCGCTCCTTTTTTATAGACATTAGCGACCTTATCTGAGAAGGTGATTTCACCACGTTTGATGAGGGCGACTTTACCAGTCAAATCGAGACTTTCTAAATCACTCTCACGCCCCAAACCAGCATCCACATAGTCATATTCTTTCCCATTTTCAAAATTAGCATCTGTTTCAGCTGCTGTATAGGTAAACTTCCCTTTATCCAAGTCGGCATTGTCTTCCAAACCACGTACTGTAAAGACTTCTTCTGTTACAAATGAATCATTTACTGAGGCAACTGAAATAGACTCTTCTACGGTTGAAGGACTACCCACGACACCGTAATCAGGGTTTTCAGCACTTGGGTTGTCATAACCGTATCCATATGTATTGCTATTACCTGCCGCGATAATGACGCTAACTCCTTTTGCGCGTGCTCGTTGGATTGCTTCTCTGACAGCAGGACTAGCATTCACTGTAGATCCTGTCCCAGATCCTAAACTCATATTAATGACATCGGCTCCCAATGCCACTGCGTCATCAATCGCTTTTACATAGACAACATCGCTGGTGGATCCACTACGATCAGAGAAAACCCGCATAAACATCACTTGGGCTTCTGGAGCAACTCCATATACGTAGTTGCCATCCCCAGCTTTTTTGTCAGGGTTCCCAGTCGCGATCCCTGTTACGTGCATACCGTGTGAATCATGGTCTTTTTCTTTGATATTGTCATCTCCGTCCATATAATCATAGGCAAAGACGACCTTATCGTTGTACCATTTTCCGTAGTCAATTCCCGCTGCTTTTTTAGCAGCTTCTAATTCTGTTTGATTTTTAAATTTCCCTTTTGTAGGATCTGAAATCCGCAACACTTCATGGTAGACATCTAAACCAGAGTCAATGACTGCAACAACAGTCCCTTCACCCTTGTAGCCTTTTTCCCAAGTTTGGGGCACATTAATAATCGTATTGCTGCTGATACTTAATGGCTTATCTTCAGCTTTCTTTTCGGTTCTTGCTTCCGATACAGGTTTAGCCTCACTCTTCTCCTCTGTTGAAGAAGGTTTTGCTTCTGTTTTTTCCTGTCCTTCGGATGCTTTTTCTCCAGTTTTTTCTACAGTTTTTTCTTCGGTTTTAGTTACGACTTCCGCTTGCTTTTCAGTAGCTTGAGCCTCTGTTTTTGCTTCCTGCGCAAGGACTTGGCTATCTGATTCGACAGATGGAGTTGTTGCCCCTTTGTCTGAGGAGACTGGCTCGTTAACAACTTTACCATTTTCAACTACTGAGCCTGCAGTCTGCTCACTTGCCTGATTCGTTACAGGAGACGCAGACTCACTTGGCGATACTGGATTTGCTTCTGCAGATGCAACGACTGCAGTCTCTGGCTGTTTCGCTTCATCAGCACTTACATTCCCTGCTCCAAAGACAAGAACAGATCCTAACAGCACCGATGCAACACCAAACTTATATTTTCTCAATGAGAAACGCTGTTTACTCATAAAATTCCCCCTATATACTAAATTATTCTTATTATACTCCTAATTTTTCAGAAAATTCACTCAACATTAACTTTGTTATCAAATTGTAATATTTCCGCACGATATCTTTAATTAGTTATTTTTCGTTTGCTTTTTGTGGTTTCGATATTCAAATACTTAGATAACTAAAACAAATTGTTCGTTTTTCCATCTTATTACACAAAAAAGACAGCGAGAGTAACCTCTCACTGTCTATAAATAAACGATCTTAAAAGTCTTTAGTGTCTGGGTCTGGTGCTCCCGCCTCTACTGGGATCTTCCGAAGGAGCTCACAGTCTTCTGGGGATAATGAAATCGCAAAGCATTGTAGGTTACTTGCAATGCGCTCAGGAGTCACTGACTTGGGCAAAGGTAAAAATCCTTCTGCTAGACTCCAGGCCAACAGAAGCTGGGCTGGTGTCACGTCATACTGTTTAGCCAATGTAAGGACTGTCTCATTTTGAAACAACTCTCCTTGGCCAAATGGCCCCCAAGCTTCCAATAAAATTCCTTTATCACGGCAATAACGGACTACTTCCTCTTGATAGACTCCAGGGGCCAAGCGGATCTGATTGACTGCCGGAAGAACTTTTGCACTCTCCAACAAAGCATCCAGGTGATGGGGCAGGAAGTTACTCACACCAATAGAACGAATTTTTCCTTCTGCCTGCATATCTTCCATGGCTCTCCAAACCTCACGATTCCGTTCTTTCCAGGCCTCATTTTCTCTGTGAGTCACAGGATTTGGCCAGTGGATGAGGTACAAATCGATATAATCTAGTCCCAATTTGTGCAAAGATTCTTTTAGGCCATTGACAGCATCCTCATAGGTGTGACGATTATTCCACAACTTAGTCGTTACAAAAATCTCATCTCTTGGAATACCACTATCTTTGATAGCCTTTCCGACGCTTTCTTCATTTTGATAGATGGCTGCCGTATCAATATGGCGATAGCCCGCTTCTAAGGCTGCTTTTACTGCTTGATAAGCTTCCTCGCCATCTTTCGCCTTCCAAGTACCAAAACCAAGTACAGGAATGTGACGTCCGTCATTCAGTTTGTAGCTCTTCATCTTATTTCCTGTCACTTTCCTTTGTTTTTTTCACCAGACTTAGAAGTCTTCGCATTCAAGCGCAACTTTGGCTTAAAGATATTTTCCTTCGGCTGCACCATCGATTTGCTAAAGAAAGCATAGAGTAAAAAGGCACTACCTGCCACTAGGATGACGGGACTACGGCGCAACATACCGTAGATAAAGAAAAACAAGCCCATCAATAAAAAACGTACGTTTATCTTATTCATAAAACTACCTCGCGATTCAATTACTTTCATTATACCATGTATCAGAGCAAAGAGACAAATGGCTAGGTCAAGGAATCCTATTCAAATAAGCTGAGACTCTCATCTCAGCTTATGGAAGAAATTCAATTTTTAGTCTGGCGAAAGCAAGCGATTCGTAGTTGAACCTCTTTTTCACCATTAGGCTTCAAATCGTTTTTGGCCATCCAAGAAGGTTGCTACCAACTCTAAATCTTTATCCAATACAATAAAGTCAGCGTCATACCCTTCACGGATTTGGCCACAGACATCATCAATATGGACAGATTTAGCAGGGTTGAGACTTGCCATCATGACCGCTTCATGAGGATTGGCAATGCCCCACTCAACAACATTCTTCAATCCATCTTTAAGCTTCAAGATCGAACCAGCCAGATTCCCTGTCGATTTCAAACGGGCTGTTCCATTTTCTACGACAACAGGGAATTCACCCAACATGTAGTCGCCATCTTCCAATCCACCAGCTGTCATACAGTCGGTGATCAAGGCAATATTTTCCACTCCTTTTTGTTTGAGAAGGATGTCGCAGGCTTTTGGATCAACGTGATGGCCATCACAGATTAACTCTGCATAAGTATGAGGAAGTTGGTACATAGCCCCAACCATTCCCAACTCACGGTGCGTCAAACCGCGCATTCCGTTATAGGCATGTACCCAGACACTAGCCCCAGCATCCACTGCTTTTTTGGCTTCGTCAAAGGTTGCATTGGAGTGACCAAGCGCAACCGTTACCCCTTCTCCTGTCACTGTTCGGACAAAGTCTTCTACACCATCCCGCTCAGGAGCAAGGGCAATTTTATTGAGCAAACCGTTGGCTGCTTTTTGCCATGCACGGAATTCATCCATTCGAGGATCTTTCATGTAGGCTGGATTTTGTGCCCCTTTGTACTTCTCTGTAAAGTAAGGTCCTTCAAAGTAAATACCACGAATCTTAGCACCAGACGCTTCTTGGTATCGTGCTCCAATGTTTTCAGTGACTGCTAATAATTGCTCATAAGAAGAGGTCAAGGTTGTTGGCAAAAAGCTAGTGACCCCTGTGCTCAAGAGCCCCTCACTCATAGTATGAAGGGTTCCCTCGATGTTGTTGTCCATAACGTCAACTCCACCAAATCCATGGATGTGCGTATCGACCAAACCAGGAGCAATACTATAGCCTGTATAGTCCAAAACAGTAGCTCCCTCTGGTAGCTGATCTACATGTTTCCCAAATTTGCCATCGACAATTTCTAGATATCCTCCCTTACGAATGCCATGGGGATAAAAGAATTGATCTGCTTGTATATAAGTTGTCATGGTGATTTCCTTTCTTTTTCTACCGATATATTCATACACATTATAATCCTTTGTACTGCATTTGTAAATGGTCTAGACCTATTTTATTTAAATATATTAATATTCTCTATAAATACGATAAAAAATCCAGTTTTTTTGAGCTGGATTTCAGATTGAATATAAAGTCTTCTTTAAAACTTTCCTTAGGTGAGTACGGACGTCAGCGAACTTCTT
>NZ_CAJPOU010000054.1 GCF_905372335.1 Streptococcus sp. A12 | reverse complement strand
TGATGGTCAAAGCTCATGGATGTTGCAGGCTTTTTTGTCCTGCACTTCTCAGAGTTTTGACTATTTTTGTGTCGTTTCGAAAGGAAGTTACATGCAAGAACAGGATTTTCGGACCAAGTTAAACCAAATGGTTTTTGGTGTGAGAGCGACTGCTTTGATTGTAAAAGACAATCGTTTGTTAGTCGTTGAAGATGAGGATGGTTTTTATACAATCGGAGGTGCCATTCAAGTGGATGAAGCTACGGAGGATGCCGTAGTTCGAGAAGTAAAAGAGGAACTTGGGGTCGCATCTAGAGCTATTCAGTTAGCTTTCATTGTTGAAAATCGATTTGAACAAGCTGGGGTCCACTATCATAATATCGAGTTCCATTATTTAGTGGACTTGCTGGAAGATGCACCGTTAACCATGCAAGAAGATGCGAATCCATTACCTTGCCGGTGGCTTGCTTTAGATGAACTACATACTGTAAATCTGAAGCCGGCATTTTTAAAAACCGCCTTACCAGATTGGGACGGACAGTTACGACACATCCATCTTAAAGAATAGGAGAAAAAATGACTTATAATTTTATAGAAGAATACGATATTATTGTAATTGGAGCGGGGCATGCAGGTGTAGAAGCCTCCCTTGCTGCGAGCCGAATGGGTTGTAAAGTTTTACTTGCAACCATCAATATAGAAATGTTGGCGTTTTTGCCATGTAATCCTTCGATTGGTGGTTCTGCAAAAGGGATTGTGGTTCGTGAGGTAGATGCTCTCGGTGGAGAGATGGCCAAGAATATTGACAAATCCTATATTCAGATGAAGATGTTGAATACAGGAAAGGGACCAGCGGTTCGTGCGCTTCGTGCTCAAGCAGATAAAGAGCTCTACTCTAAGGAAATGCGTAAGACAGTTGAGAACCAAGAAAACTTAACCCTTCGCCAAACCATGATTGATGAAATTTTGGTAGAAGATGGGAAGGTTATTGGTGTTCGAACTGCGACCCATCAAGAATATGGGGCCAAGGCTGTTATTGTCACGACTGGAACAGCTTTACGTGGAGAAATCATCATTGGGGATCTCAAGTATTCATCAGGCCCTAACCATAGCCTTGCTTCTATCAATTTGGCTGATAATCTCAAAAACTTAGGACTAGAAATTGGACGGTTCAAAACAGGTACGCCACCACGTGTAAAGGCATCGTCAATCAATTATGAAGAAACGGAAATTCAACCAGGTGATGAGAATCCAAATCACTTTTCTTACAATTCGCGTGACGAGGATTATTTAAAGGATCAAATCCCTTGTTGGTTAACCTATACCAATAGTCACAGCCACGAGATCATCAACAGTAATTTACACCGGGCCCCTATGTTTACAGGTGTTGTAAAGGGAGTTGGTCCTCGCTATTGTCCATCTATTGAAGATAAGATTGTGCGCTTTGCGGACAAGGAACGCCACCAGCTCTTCCTAGAACCAGAAGGACGCAATACTGAAGAAGTCTATGTCCAAGGCTTGTCAACCAGTTTACCAGAGGATGTGCAACGAGATCTTGTTCATTCTATTAAGGGATTGGAGAATGCTGAGATGATGCGAACGGGTTATGCAATTGAGTATGATATGGTCCTTCCACATCAATTGCGGGCAACTTTAGAAACCAAGAAAATCTCAGGTCTATTTACCGCAGGCCAAACCAATGGAACATCTGGTTATGAAGAAGCTGCTGGCCAAGGAATTGTGGCAGGGATTAATGCTGCTCTAAAAATCCAAGGAAAACCAGAGCTCATCTTGAAACGGAGTGATGGTTATATTGGGGTCATGATCGATGACTTGGTAACCAAAGGAACAGTTGAGCCCTATCGTCTGTTGACTAGTCGTGCAGAATACCGTTTGATTCTTCGTCATGATAATGCAGATATGCGCTTAACAGAAATCGGTCGCGAGGTTGGTTTGGTTGACGATGAACGTTGGGCACGTTTTGAAACCAAGAAGTATCAGTTCGAAAATGAAATGAAGCGCCTTGACAGTATCAAGCTAAAACCTGTAAAGGAAACAAACGAGAAGGTTGCAGCGCTAGGTTTTAAACCATTGACAGATGCTGTCACAGCCAAAGAATTATTGAGAAGACCAGAAGTATCTTATCAAGATGTTGTCAACTTTATCGGACCAGCAGCTGAAGAACTAGATGATAAGATTATCGAGCTGATTGAAACGGAAATTAAGTACGAGGGTTATATCTCAAAAGCTTTAGATCAGGTTGAAAAAATGAAGCGAATGGAAGAAAAACGAATTCCTGCCAATATTGACTGGGATGATATTGACTCCATCGCAACAGAAGCTCGTCAAAAATTCAAGTTGATTAATCCAGAAACGATTGGTCAAGCTAGCCGGATTTCAGGTGTCAACCCAGCTGACATTTCTATCTTGATGGTGTATCTTGAAGGCAAGAGTCGAAGTATTTCTAAGAATCAAGAAAAAGAATCCTAACTTATTAGGATGTAAATATGTGGAAGAAGTAGCCAAATAGCTACTTCTTTTCTCGTTTTACTGTATATTTACAATAGTGTAAATATACTTTACACCGTTTGACAAATGAGCGACCGGACCTTGATCCCTGTCAGCTATTTCTTTGGTGGAAAGGCTTGACGGGCCTCGCTTTTTCTTATGTTTTATGGTATAATGGCCCAACAGAGGTTTATGATGAAAAAATTTCGTATGACTCCTATCCATTATTGTATGGTAGGTTTGTTAGCATTTATTATATTAGCCATCAGTTCCAGATTATTGGGTGGCACAATTGCAAATTTATTTGTGATTCTGTTGATTCTTTCCGGTGTCATCTATCTCTTTCTTCATCAATTAAAGCAAGTAGAATTGGATGAGCTAGAACAAATTCAATATGTCAATCATCAGGCTGAAAATGGATTGGCCTCGCTACTGGATAAAATGCCAGTTGGTGTAATCAAGGTAAACGGTGAAACCAATGAAGTTGAATGGTTCAATCCTTATGCGGAGTTGATTTTCTCTACTGAGGATGGGCAATTCGATGTGGAATACCTGCAACAAGTGTTGGCGATTCCTTTTGAAGGGAAAGGCCATTATGCAACCATTGGAGATAAGAAATATTCTGTTTATCTAGATTCCCAGGCCAGTGTCGTTTATTTTTTTGATGCGTCTAGTGAGTATGAGGCCAACGTTGGTCTTGTAACGACTAGGCCAGTCATCGGGATTATGTCCGTAGACAACTATGATGATTTAGAAGATGTTGTATCTGATTCGGATATCAGTAGCATCAATGGCTTTATTGCAAACTTTGTTGAAGAATTCTCGGAAAAATACCATATGTTTTACCGAAGAGTCGGGATGGATCGCTTTTATCTTTTTACCGACTATACCGTTCTTGAACAATTAATCGAATCCAAATTTTCTATTATTGACCAATTCCGTAAGGAAGCGAAAAATCGTGAATTACCCATTACGGTAAGTATGGGATTCTCATACGGAGATGGCAATCATGATGAAATCGGTAGAGTTGCTTTATCGAATCTAAACTTAGCTGAAGTCCGAGGGGGCGACCAAGCAGTTGTAAAAGAAAAAGATGAAGGCAAGGATCCTATTTTCTTTGGAGGTGGGACTGCTTCTGCTATTAAGCGCACCCGTACACGAACGCGTGCGATGATGACAGCTATTTCCGAAAAAATTAAATCGGTTGATCAGGTATTTGTTGTTGGCCACAAAAAATTAGACATGGATGCTTTGGGGGCATCGATTGGGATGCAATTATTTGCAAACAATATCAACGAACGCTCTTATGCAGTCTATGATGATACGTCTATGGCTCAGGATATCGAAAGAGCGGTTGAAAAAATTCAATCAGATGGAGCGACTAAACTCGTAACGGTTTCAGATGCTCTACGGATGGTAACCGATCAATCCCTTTTGATTATGGTAGACCATTCGAAGACAGCTCTCACGCTTTCAAATGATTTGTATGAGAAGTTTCACCAAGTCATTGTCATTGATCACCATAGACGGGATGAAGACTTCCCTGAAAATGCCATGATCACTTATATTGAAAGTGGAGCAAGTAGTGCAAGTGAGTTGGTTACGGAATTGCTTCAGTTCCAGAATTCTAAGAAGAACCGCTTGAATAAGATACAAGCCAGTGTTTTGATGGCTGGAATTATGTTGGATACTAAGAATTTCTCTGTTCGCGTAACAAGCCGTACATTTGATGTAGCTAGTTATTTACGAAGCCGAGGTAGTGATAGTGTCCTCATCCAGGAAATTTCAGCTATTAACTTCGATGAGTACCGCGAAGTTAATGAGTTGATCCTAAATGGTCAAATGGTATTCCCACATATTATTGTGGCAACAGGAGCACCAGATGTCCCTTATGGAACGGTTACCATTAGTAAAGCAGCCGATAGTATGTTGGCCATGTCTAAAATTGAAGCGACCTTTGTTATTGCTCTAAATGAACAAGGAAGCATTTCCATTTCAGCTCGAAGCAGAAGCAAAGTCAACGTGCAAAAAATTATGGAGCAAATGGGAGGCGGAGGCCACTTTAATTCGGCGGCTTCTCAATTGACAGATGTAACCATCGATCAGGTTCGTACCCAGTTGATTGACTGTATTCAAGAAGAGGTCCAAAAGGATAAGGAGGAAGAAGAATGAAAGTTATCTTTTTAGCAGATGTAAAAGGAAAAGGAAAAAAAGGGGAAATTAAAGAAGTCCCAACAGGTTATGCTCAAAACTTTTTGATTAAAAAGAATTTAGCCAAAGAAGCCAATGCCCAAGCGATTGGAGAGCTTCGCGGTAAGCAAAAATCTGAAGAAAAAGCCCATGCGGAACTAGTTGCAGAAGCGAAAGATATTCAAGCGAAATTAGCAGAAGAAACGACTGTTGTCCAATTTACAGAAAAAATTGGTCCTGATGGACGTACATTTGGTTCGATTACCAATAAAAAAATTGCAGAAGAACTACAAAAACAATTTGGGATCAAAATCGACAAGCGTCACATTCAAGTGGCTTCTCCAATTCGCTCTGTCGGCTTGATTGATGTGCCTGTTAAAATTTATCAGGATATTACAGGTATTATCCAAATTCGAGTAAACGAAGGTTAAGTAAATCGTTAGAAAGGAATGACTATGGCTGAGATAGAAGAATTAAGAACCCAGCCTCAAGATATCCAAGCAGAGCAATCTGTCTTAGGAGCCATCTTTATTGATGAGGGAAAACTGGTTTTTGTTCGTGAGTTTATTGAGCCAGCAGATTTCTTTAAATATGCCCATCGGTTAATTTTTAAGGCGATGATTGACCTTGCAGATAGGGGAGATGCTATCGATGCGACGACCGTTCGCAATATTTTAGATAGCCAAGGGGACTTGCAAAATATCGGTGGCCTCTCTTATCTAGCTGAAGTTATCAACTCTGTTCCGACCTCAGCCAATGCGGAATATTACGCAAAGATTGTTTCTGAAAAAGCAATTCTAAGACGCTTGATTGCCCGTTTAACGGAGAGCATTAATCAAGCATATGATGGAGCAAGTCCGTCGGATGAGATTATTGCAGGCGCAGAAAAAGCCCTGATTGATGTTAGTGAAAATGCCAATCGAAGTGGTTTCAAGAATATCAAGGATATCCTAAATATCAACTTTGGAAGTCTTGAAACTCGGTCATTGCAGACAACGGATATTACGGGGATTGCAACAGGTTATCGAGATCTTGATCATATGACAACAGGTCTTCATGAAGAAGAGTTGATTATTCTTGCAGCGCGTCCAGCGGTTGGTAAGACTGCTTTTGCTTTAAACATTGCCCAGAATATCGGAACCAAGTTGGATAAAACAGTCGCTATTTTCTCACTGGAAATGGGGGCTGAAAGTTTGGTGGACCGGATGTTGGCAGCAGAGGGCTTGATTGAGTCTCATTCTATTCGTACCGGTCAGTTGACGGATGATGAGTGGCGGAAGTATGCCATTGCTCAAGGAAATCTAGCCAATGCCAGCATTTATATAGATGATACTCCTGGTATTCGGATTACAGAAATTCGATCTCGTTCTAGAAAGTTAGCACAAGAAACAGGTAATCTTGGCTTGATCCTCATCGACTACTTGCAGTTGATTACAGGCACTGGACGTGAAAACCGGCAACAGGAAGTTTCAGAAATCTCTCGTCAATTAAAAATTTTGGCGAAAGAATTGAAGGTTCCTGTGATTGCCCTTAGTCAGCTATCTCGGGGAGTCGAACAACGACAAGATAAGCGACCGGTTCTATCTGATATCCGTGAATCAGGATCCATCGAGCAGGATGCAGATATTGTTGCCTTTCTATACCGTGATGACTATTATGAACGTGCAGGTGAGGAAGAAGAAGGCTTGCCGAATAACAAGGTTGAAGTCATCATTGAAAAAAACCGTTCGGGAGCGCGTGGAACAGTGGAGTTAATCTTCCAGAAAGAATATAATAAGTTTTCCAGCATATCAAAGAGAGTAGAGGAATAATGGATGAGTGATGCATTTACAGATGTAGCAAAAATGAAAAAAATCAAAGAAGAAATCAAGGCTCATGAAGGCCAAATTGTGGAAATGACCTTGGAAAATGGTCGTAAACGTCAAAAAAATAAGTTTGGTCGATTAATTGAAGTTTATCCTTCTTTGTTTATTATTGAATACACTAATGAAAACAGTTTACCTGGTGAACCAGCAGCAACCTATGTTGAATCGTATACTTACTCAGATATTTTAACTGAGAAAAATTTGATTCATTACTTAGACTAATGTAGCTAGGGTAAGCTACAACTTCCAACCGTCTCTTCTTGGAGATGGTTTTTTGATGACCTGAACATATCATAGACACTAGTTGTGTAAATTGATTGATAAAGATGTCAATTTTACGATCAAATCTGTCAATATTAGACAGGAGGATCTT
This sequence comes from Streptococcus sp. A12, assembly GCF_905372335.1. Taxonomy (GTDB): domain Bacteria; phylum Bacillota; class Bacilli; order Lactobacillales; family Streptococcaceae; genus Streptococcus. The sequence continues at coordinate 647 of NZ_CAJPOU010000054.1, read as the reverse complement.
TTGAAGAGAAGTCTCATCTATATTCTTTATATAACTAAAATAGGGGAACTTAGGAGGTTATTAGAACAATCATGATTGACAGGTTGTAAATACGGGTGTAAAGATTTCTGTAAACAGATAGGATAGGGGAGTGAATATATGTATATCTAAGTCAAAATATGTGATTTGGAAAGCCCCTAGCTAGAGAACCTCATTTTGCTTTTCATTTATAGAAAGAAATCAAAAAAATGAGAAAGCAACTTTACAGGGGCTGGTATTGGTGGTATAATAGAGTTTGTGCGAAATGACAGCAGGACAAAATGAAGCTCGTCAACAGGAAGCCAGCTAGAAAAGTAACCTTTGCTGTTTGGGCGAAGGCTTTCTGAACGAATCAGGTTTGTCTAAAACGTTATTTCCTACAAAAAATTATTTTTATAGGAGGACATTTCAAATGTCACGTTATACAGGACCATCTTGGAAACAATCTCGCCGTCTTGGCTTGTCACTTACAGGTACAGGTAAAGAATTGGCACGTCGTAACTACGTACCAGGACAACACGGACCAAACAACCGTTCTAAATTGTCAGAATACGGTTTGCAATTGGCTGAAAAACAAAAACTTCGTTTCACTTACGGTGTAGGTGAAAAACAATTCCGTAACTTGTTTG
>NZ_CAJPOU010000053.1 GCF_905372335.1 Streptococcus sp. A12 | reverse complement strand
GATAAGGGCTATATTACGTAGTGGAATGGTGTTTAGCTAAATGAAAATAAAAAGAGCTTCTTTCAAACTATCAAAAATTGCAAATAAATACCAAAAACTTTCTGCAAAACGGTTGACATATTCTTAATACGTGGTACAATTAAATGCGTAGAGACGGGTGAACCGTTTTCAAAACAATAAAAAATAAGGAGATTTTTGCAAATGTCAAATACAGAAATTGCAAAAAAAGTCATCGATGCAATCGGTGGAGTTGAGAACGTTAGCAGTGTTGCTCACTGTGCGACTCGTCTTCGCGTGATGGTCAAAGATGAAGCAAAAATCAACAAAGATGTTGTTGAGAACATTGAAAAAGTACAGGGAGCTTTCTTTAACTCAGGTCAATACCAAATCATCTTTGGTACTGGTACTGTAAACAAGATCTACGATGAAGTAGTAGCTCTAGGCTTGCCAACTTCATCAAAAGATGAAATGAAAGCTGAAGCCGCTAAACAAGGAAATTGGTTCCAACGAGCTATTCGTACCTTCGGGGATGTTTTTGTCCCAATTTTACCAGCAATCGTTGCAACTGGTTTGTTTATGGGAATTCGTGGTGCTATTGCTCAAGACCAAGTGTTGGCTTTGTTTGGTACTACAGCAGACGCATTTAAATCTACAGATTTCTATACCTATTCAACAATTTTAACCGATACTGCGTTTGCCTTCTTCCCAGCCTTGATTTCATGGTCTGCATTCCGAGTATTTGGTGGAAATCCTGTTCTTGGGATTGTAATTGGTTTGATGATGGTTAGTCCGACACTTCCAAATGCGTGGGTTGTAGCGGAAGATCCTTCTAAAGCAGCAACGTTCTTTGGTATCTTCCATCATGTAGTTGGATTCCAGAACTCAGTTCTTCCCGCTTTCTTCGTTGGTCTAATTGGTGCGAAACTTGAAAAATGGCTCCATAAGAAAATTCCAGATGTCTTAGATTTGTTATTGGTTCCATTATTTACATTAACAATCATGTCATTCCTCGCCTTGTTTATTATTGGACCATTCTTCCACAGCATCGAGGAACATGTACTGAATGCAACTAAGTTTATTTTAAATTTACCATTCGGTCTTGCAGGTCTTCTTATCGGTGGGGTTCATCAGTTGATTGTTGTTACTGGTGTCCATCATATTTTTAATCTTCTTGAATCGCAATTAATTACTTCGGATAAAAAAGATCCATTTAATGCAATTATTACAGCTGCTATGACTGCACAAGCTGGTGCGACTTTAGCTGTGGCAGTGAAATCAAAATCTCAAAAAGTGAAAGCTTTAGCATTTCCTGCAACTATTTCTGCCTTATTAGGTATTACTGAGCCAGCAATCTTTGGTGTGAACTTGCGTTATGTGAAACCATTCGTTATTGCTTTGGGAGCAGGTGCTGTAGGTGGTTGGATTGCATCTATGTTAAACCTTGCTGGTACAGGATTTGGTATTACAATTATTCCAGGAACACTTCTCTATCTAAATGGTCAATTATTGAAATATGTATTTATGGTTGTATTTACAACTGCACTAAGTTTCGGTTTGACATATATGTTTGGTTATGAAGATGAAGCTTCATCAGTTCGTGCAGAGGACGAAGAAGCTGGTGCAATTATTGAAGAAGAAACAACTGGAACTGTTCCAGCATCTCTTCAAGATGAAACCATCATCTCTCCAATCGTTGGGCAAGCTGTTGCTTTAGAAAATGTGAATGACCCTGTATTCTCAAGCGGTGCTATGGGTCAAGGGATTGCAGTGAAGCCATCTGAAGGTGTCGTTTATGCTCCTGCAGATGCTGAAGTAACGATTGCTTTTGCAACTGGACATGCCTTCGGTTTGAAGACAGCGAATGGTGCTGAAATCTTGATCCACGTTGGGATCGACACTGTTTCAATGAATGGTGACGGTTTTGAGAAAAAAGTTGCTCAAGGTGACAAGGTCAAAGCTGGAGATGTTCTTGGAACATTTGATTCTGCTAAAATTGCAGCAGCTGGTCTTGATGATACAACAATGGTCATCGTCACAAACACAGCTGACTATGCTTCAGTAACTCCAGTAGCTACTGGTGCAGTTGCTAAAGGCGATGCGATTATTGAAGTAAAAGCATAATCTAAAATATGATTGCTCAAGGACTGGTTAGGGTATCCTCCAGTCCTTGAATTTTGTTTGGAGATGAGGTTTGGAATGAAAAAGTTGCTCACCTAATGTTGAAACATAAATAAGAGTAGTTTTTTCTTTAAGGAATAGAAGTGAACCGTTTTCCTTTATGATATAATAGAAAAAAAGAGAATTGAAGAAGAGGATTGATATGACTAAATTATATGGAAGTCTTGAAGCTGGTGGAACAAAGTTTGTTTGTGCTGTAGGTGACGAAAATAATAACGTCATTGAAAAGACACAGTTTCCAACAACAACTCCTATTGAAACCCTTGATAAATGTATTGAATTTTTCTCTAAATTTGAAACTCTTGCTGGTTTAGCGATTGGCTCATTTGGACCGATTGACATTGATAAAAATTCAAAAACATATGGTTTTATTACAACAACTCCCAAACCCCATTGGGCGAATGTTGATGTAGTAGGTGCTTTCCGTCGTGCATTAAATGTACCGATTTACTTTACAACGGACGTAAATAGCTCAGCATATGGTGAAGTTGTCGCTCGTAATAATGCGGGTGCACGGATTGAAAACTTAGTCTACTACACAATCGGTACAGGAATTGGTGCAGGTGTCATCCAGCGTGGTGAATTCATTGGTGGAGTAGGACATCCTGAGATGGGCCATTACTATGTTGACAAACACCCAATGGATGTTGAAAAAGAATTTAACGGTGTGTGTCCATTCCACAGAGGCTGTTTAGAAGGTCTTGCAGCTGGTCCAAGCCTGGAAGCTCGTACTGGTATTCGTGGGGAAAATATCGAGCTCAATAGCTCTGTATGGGATATCCAAGCCTACTATATTGCTCAAGCTGCTGTTAATGCGACTGTAACCTTCCGCCCAGATGTGATTGTATTTGGTGGAGGAGTGATGGCACAACAGCACATGTTGGATCGCGTTCGTGAAAAATTCACAGTATTATTGAACGGCTACTTACCAGTTCCAGATGTTCGTGACTACATCGTGACTCCTGCGGTAGCTGGAAATGGTTCAGCAACCTTGGGTAACTTTGTCTTAGCAAAACAAGTCAGCAAAAAAGACTAATCAGGTAAGGCTGAAACAACAAAAAGCATGAAATGCTAGGGGAGGGAGTTCTTCGTCGGGAAGATGGATGAATGACCTTCTCTTTTTTAAGCAAGAGAGGAGAAAAGATGGAAAAAGCCATTATGAAGGATCCCTTCTTTTTGAGTCAAGTATCTGAAGAAGCGACAAAAGAGGATTTATATCTGGCGCAAGACTTACAAGATACCTTACGAGCTCACCAAGATTCCTGTGTTGGCATGGCGGCTAATATGATTGGTGTACGCAAGCGAGTGATCATTATCCAATTTGGTTTGATGCCCTTGGTTCTCTTTAACCCTGTTCTAGTCAAGAAAGAAGGAGTTTATGAGACAGAAGAGGGGTGCCTTTCTTTGGCAGGGAGCCGAAAAACGAGCCGCTTTGAAAAGATTCAAGTCTCCTACCGCGACATGAATTGGAAGCCTCAGCTCATAAGCTTAGAAGGTTTTGCGGCCCAGATTTGCCAGCATGAGCTAGATCACCTGGAAGGGATTTTGATCTAGATTCAGTTGCTGCTTATTAAGGAATCGATCGAAGAGAATTTGTTGATGAAAAAAGAATATTTGTTCTATGAACGGGTTAGACCATTTTTGGTGTCCCATCCCTATTATCTTTCTTTATTAAAGTGGGTCAACCGCCTCGTCACCCTGCTGATGCCACTCCTTTATGTTTATGTTCTTTGGGCAGCTTATCTGAAAGCTTCCGATATTTGGGTTGTTCTTGCCTATCTGTTGGTTCCGGCGTCTGGCTTTATGTTACTGAGTGTCATTCGAAAAGCAATCAATTGGCCCCGTCCCTATGAGCTTGGCGCGTTTCCGCCTCTTTTAGAGAGAGAAGGCAAGGGGAGTTCCATGCCAAGTCGGCATGCCTTTTCGGCGGCCATCATTTCGACAGTAGCTTGGGGTGTGAATCCTCTTCTATCGAGCCTTGGTCTTTTCTTGGCTCTGCTATTGGCAGGCGTTCGTGTTCTGGCGGGACTCCATTTTGTCCGTGATGTCATAGTCGGATTTGTCGTTGCACTCCTATGGGGAATTGTCAGTTTTTCTCTATTCGGAATTTTCTGATAGAGGCTGGATGAGAGAAGTTTTTGAATGTAGACAAACTATTGTTTTACATAATACAGCTAGATGATTTTCGAAAAATGACTTTTATTTTTTAGTTATTTAAGAAGATAAAAAACTTTCCGCTGTGAGAAAATGCCTGAAACATAATTGTTTCAGGCATTCGGAATTATTGAGACCTTAGGCTTAATAATTACTCATGGAACTTCCTGGATTGCTGAAATCATCCACTGGATAATTTCACCTAACGTCCGTACTCACCTAAGGAAAATTTTTCTGAAGACTTTATCTTAAATCTGAAACTGCCTAACTCAGTTAGGCAGTTTTTAATTATGTGAGATTTGGTGGGGGAATTTTTGGAAGAACCGTTCACGTTCTTCTATAATCGCAGGACTAGGATTTTTGAGGGAAGTTAACAAATCAACTAAGTCAGGTGTGACTTCTCGAATCAGCTCTCCCAGTGACCAAATGGCTGTTGCAATATGAATCTGGTTTTGCGAGGTTTCGATGATTTCTAACAGTTTAGGAATAGCAGACCGGTCATTAGCATTGGCCAAAGCAATGATAGCATTACGCTGGAGAATATTCTTTCCCCGCCAACTACCAGCAACCATTCCAAATTTATCCTTGAATTGTCCATTGGATAACTCGATAAAGGGGATTAATTCCGGGTGAGCTAGTTCAGGATCGATATCAGTGGCTAGCGGATTGTCCAGACCACGGTTGTAGGGACAGCAGATTTGACAGATATCACAACCGTAGATGACCGTTTTAATCTTTTTACGGAATTCCAGATCCATCATCCCCTTGTCTTGGGTCTGAAAGGACAGGCAACGTCGGGCATTCATAGAGCCATCTCCGATTAAACAAGAAGTCGGGCAGGCTTCTACACAGCGGTTACAATCTCCGCAACCATAGTCAACGGCTTGATCGGGTTCGATCTCTAGGTTGGTGATCAGCTCCCCTAAAAACATATAAGAACCGTATTCTTTTGAGATGACGAGGCCGTTCTTTCCGATAAAGCCAATCCCAGCTCGTTGAGCAACCGCGGTATCCACTAAGGCACCGGTATCCACCATGCCCTTGTATTCAAAGTCGGCGGTTAATTCTTCAATCCCTCGTGCTAGGCGGTCTAATTTATCCTGCAAGACATAGTGATAATCAAGGCCCCAGCTATTGGGGGTGAATTTTCCGCGTTTATAGGCCGTCTTCTGAGGTTGTTGCTTTAACTTGTGGGGATAGGCAACGGCAATGGAGATAATCGTCTTAGCAGAAGCCAAACTTAAACGTGGTTGGATTCGTTCTTCAATATTTTTGTGCTCAAAACCAGAATTTCGGCCTTCTTCCACGGCAAGGCGGAGGGATTTTTCTAAATAGGAAAAATCATCCGCAGTGGTAAAGCCAATTTTTGAAATACCAATGGAGTGAGCCAATTCGATAATGGATTCTTTGAGGTTCATATTCCTATTATAGCGGAAAGCCGGTAAAAATGCGAAAAACGTGCAAAAAATTAAAAAGGGGCTAAAGAGCTTGGCAGGGCTTTCAAAAACAAGTGGAATTTGGTATAATAAGGTATTGAATACAAGGATATATGGAGGCAGGTATGTCACAACCGCTATTTTTACAATCAGTTATGCAGGAAAAAATTTGGGGTGGAACTAGATTACGAGATGAGTTTGGCTATGAAATCCCGAGCGATCATGTTGGTGAATACTGGGCTATTTCGGCCCATCCACATGGTGTTTCTGTTGTTAAGAATGGACCTTATGCTGGAATGGGCTTAGACCAACTATATGCAGAGCATCGCGAATTGTTTGGGAATCGACCAGAACCGGTCTTTCCTTTGTTGACAAAGATTCTAGATGCTAATGACTGGCTTAGTGTTCAGGTTCACCCAGATGATGCCTATGGAATGGAGCATGAAGGAGAACTTGGGAAAACTGAATGCTGGTATATTATTGCCGCTGATGAAGGGGCAGAGATTATCTATGGTCACCACGCCCAGTCTAAGGAAGAATTGCGCCAAATGATCGAAGGAAAAGAATGGGATGATCTGTTAGCGCGGGTTCCTGTGAAAGCGGGAGATTTCTTCTATGTGCCAAGTGGAACCATGCATGCCATCGGTTCGGGTATCTTAATCTTGGAAACCCAGCAATCAAGCGACACGACGTATCGAGTTTACGACTTTGATCGCAAAGATGATCAAGGAAATTTACGTGAGTTGCACATTGAACAGTCCATTGATGTGCTGAACTTAGGGGCTCCAGCGAATAGCCGGCCAGTTGAAGAAAAAGTGGATCACTTGTCGTCTACTTTGTTAGTGGCTAATGACTTCTTTGGTGTTCACAAGTGGGTAGTCAATGGGGAAGTTCGATTTGAAAAGACCCATGATTATAGCTTGTTGAGCGTTCTCTCAGGGCAAGGCAGTCTACAGGTAGATGAGGAGAATTATCCGATTGGAAAAGGGGACCACTTTATCTTAACGAGCGATGTTGAATCTTGGACTTTGGAAGGGCAAGATTTAGAATTGATCGTGAGTCATCCATAAAAAAGAAAGGGTTTGAGTTAAAAGCTGTGGAACAACTCAAGCCTTTTTTATCTGAAAACTATTTTTATGTTAAGTCTTGACTCTGACCTAAGGGGAGGGATTATACTATCTTTGTAAGGAGGAAATCATGTACCATATCAAAGAAGCTGCAGAGCTGTCAGGTGTCTCTGTCAAGACCTTGCACCACTATGACAAGATAGGACTTCTCGTCCCTGTGAAATCTGAAAATGGCTATCGGACATACAGTCAAGAAGATTTAGAACGATTACAGGTGATTCTCTACTATAAGTATCTAGGGTTTTCCTTAGACCAAATAGCAGAACTCTTAGCCGAAGAAAAATCTAACTTATTGCCCCATTTGACCAAACAGTTGGACTATTTGACTCAAGAAAGGCAACGCCTGGATACCTTGATTTCCACCTTGCAAAAAACCATTCAGGAACAAAAAGGAGAAAGAAAAATGACCATTGAGGAAAAATTTACTGGATTTAGCTACCAAGATACTAAAAAATACCATCAAGAGGCGGTAGACAAGTACGGTCAAGAAGTCATGGACCAAGCGCTTGAACGCCAAAAAGGTCGAGAAGAGGAGGCGACAAGAGCCTTTAATCAAGTCTTCCAAGTCTTGGCGAAAAACTTCCAGGCTGGTTTGCCAGTAACAGCATCGGAAAATCAAGAAGAAGCAGCCAAACTTTTAGACGCGATTCGAACGTATGGATTTGACTGCTCTATAGAGGTTTTTGGCCATATCGGCAAAGGCTATGCCTATAATCCAGAATTCAAGGAAAACATCGACAAGTTTGGAGCTGGTACAGCCCAGTACACTTCCGATGTCATTGCCTTTTATGTCGAAAATCAAGCAAAATAAAAAAGTGAGAGTGGGACAGAAATCGGTAATTCGTTAGAATTCGATTTCGTCGTCCCACCT
>NZ_CAJPOU010000052.1 GCF_905372335.1 Streptococcus sp. A12 | reverse complement strand
ATATACATCCCTGGACGTTTACGGACCGCATCCAACCCTTCTAGTACCTGAATGGCATCGTCATTATAATTATTAATGTTGATTTCCTTTTTAGACACAAGGAACCTCCTGTTTGTTCATCTTTTCTATATTACAGCTTTTTAGGAAATTTTGCAAAATTTTTCTTTCTTCTCTCCCTTTAATTAGCCCATTTAAGTACGATTAGCTTAAGCCGACTATCCGATGTGACAAATCAGCTAGATATTTTCTTTTTCATTCAAAGCATTTTTGATATAATGAAACTATGATGAAAACAATTCTTTTACTCGTATTAGCATACTTATTAGGTTCTATCCCTTCTGGTTTGTGGATAGGAAAAGCCTTCTTTAACATCAATCTACGTGAACACGGTTCTGGAAATACAGGGACCACCAATACCTTCCGAATCCTAGGGACGAAGGCTGGTCTGGTTGTCTTTGCGGTTGATTTCCTCAAAGGAACCTTGGCTGTTTTATTGCCGACTATTTTTGGGGTTACAGGGATTTCTCCTATGGTCTTTGGTCTTTTAGCAGTCCTTGGACACACCTTCCCAATTTTTGCAGGCTTTAAAGGAGGCAAGGCAGTAGCGACTAGTGCAGGAGTCCTCATCGGCTTCTCTCCCGTTTTCCTCATCCTTTTAGCCATTTATTTCTTTGCTAGCCTTTACTTGACAAGTATGATTTCCTTTTCAAGTGTGACGGTCGCTATTCTGGCTAGTATCGGAGTCCTCATCCTCCCGCTGACTGGTTGGGTTCTCCCGAGCTACGATCTGATTTTTACCATCGTCGTCCTCGCACTGACCACCTTGATTATCATCCGCCACAAGGACAATATCAAGCGCATCCTCAACAAGAATGAAAATATCATCTCCTGGGGAAAAAACATCACCCATCAAAAACATAAAGACTAGAGCTTTTGCTCTAGTTTTTTTGATTGCTATCACTTTGTAAGCACTTCTCTTCAAAAAAGTTCTATAAGTTTTTTCTTCCTTTTGTTTTTAATCATTGCAGTTAAGGAGGATTTAGTTTATAATAACTTGAATTCAAAATCGGGAGGATTTTTATGAAATTCTATTCATATGATTATGTATTGAGTCAGATTAGCCAACAAAATTGGGTCATGGTGATCATGTCCATTCTCTTAGTGTTGGTAACGGCTTTTTTCGCCTTTAAGGCATATAAGGATAAACGCGGAAGTAAGTTCCGTGAATTATCAATCATTTCTGTCTTAATCTTAGTGGCCTTTGTTTTGATTGGTATTTCAAATTTCCAGAATAACCAGTCCAACGACAATCAATTTCGTTCTTCCCTACACTTTATCGAAGTCGTTTCAAAAGAGTTAGGCGTTGAAAAAGAAGATGTCTACATCAATACTTCGGATACGACCGATGGAGCTATTATCAAGGTAGACAAGCAATTCTATCGTGCGATTAGCGGAACAGACCCAGATAGCTATTTACTTGAAAAAATTGACTTATATAAATCAGATGTAGAACTTGTGGAGGTAGAAAAATAATGGACTTTTTTATTACGATTGCGATTAAGTTGGCTTTAGGGCTCGTTTCCCTAGTCTTTGTTATTAATGTGACCGGTAAAGGAAATTTAGCTCCAAGTTCTGCAGTAGACCAAATACAGAACTTTGTTCTCGGGGGTATTATCGGCGGGGTCATCTACAATAGCTCGATTACCATCCTTCAATATTTCGTCATCCTCATCATCTGGACGATTTTGATTCTGTCACTCAAATGGCTTAATACCAATGTTTACTTCATCAAACATCTGATTGATGGAAAACCAACTATTATCATAAAAAACGGAAAATTAGATCCAGAAGCTTGTCGCTCAAAAGGCCTTTCTGCTTCTGACGTCGCTCTTAAGTTGCGCTCTCAAGGGGTCTTCCAATTGAAAGAAGTCAAAAGAGCCGTCATCGAACAAAATGGCCAACTCATAATCGTTCGAATGGGAGATGAAAATCCCAAATACCCAATCATTACAGATGGTGTGGTCCAAGTAGAGATCTTAGAGACCATTGGTAAAACTGAAGAATGGCTCATGGCCGAACTCAATAAAAAAGGATTCGAAACTGTTGATGACATCTTTATCGCTGAGTACGATAAGGGCGAGATTAATGTAGTGACTTACTAAGATTGGAAGTCAGCTATTAGTAAATAATAAAAAAACGCAAAAAGGTCGTTACTGTAAGTAACGACCTTTTTAATACATCTATCTTTTAATAGTACTCCCCTTGGCGGTAGTTCCAAGAGTTGAAATGATCGGATAGGTGCATCATGATCTTATCGATATCCAATCCTTTACGGATCACAACTGGACAAGTATTAACAGAACGGCTGCCTGCTCCTTGTTCTGGGATGAGTTTTCCTTCTGCATCCACCATTGAGACCATCACCCCTTGTTCATAGCGTGTTTCAATGGTTTTGTCTGGTTGGATAGAGGCTACATAATCGTCAGCTTCGATGACCAAGTCTACGGCACCTTCAATGCGCTCACCGATTCCTTCAACCTTACCACGGTTTCCTTTACCTGAAGGATTGGCTGAAGAGGCGTAAACCATCTTGCCTTCTTTTTCCCACATTTCTTTGGCGATTTGCTCACCAGCTTTACCAAATTTGATAACAAAACAGCTGGTTCCACGAACGTCTGTCATGAGTTCTTCGCGTCCATCTCCGAAGGCTTGTAATTTTGCATAAGCATCTTCACGCCAAGGAAGGATACAACCAAGCAAGATATCTTCATCCCAATGTTTTTGGTAGAAGGCTTCGATTTCAGGATTCAATTGCGCAAGGGCGCGAAGTTCATCCATGCTTCCACAAAGAACGACACCAGGTTTGTTGCGGTTACGTTCTTTGGCTTCAAACTTCCGTTCCAAGCCAGCTTTGTCGCTAGTCATGATGATATAGCCGACTTTGGTAGGGCAGACGATACAGCCACCATCTCCTTTAAGAATGTCAAATCCTTCTTGTGAAAGTGTTCCGTCCCATTGAATGTGTTTTGTCATAAATTTCGTCCTCTTCTATTTCTTTTTTTCTATTCTATCAAAATTCCCAAAAAGCTTCAATATATTTTCTGAAAATTCTTAATTAACTATACAATTTTTATTGCCAATAGGCGGGCCGATTCTTCTCATAAGCAGCAATCAAGTCCTCGTATTGGAGGGTAATCCCAATATCATCTAGACCGTTGAGTAATTTGTGCTTCCAATCCCCATCGATCTCAAAGCTAAATTCTCCAACAGGCGAGATGATCTTCTGCTCTTCCAAATCCACCGTTACCTCATCTGTCGGCTTCAAGCTTGCCAGCTTTTGACGAACCTCTAGTGGCTGGACTATTGGTAGCATCCCATTATTGAGTTCATTATTGTAATGGATATCTCCAAAAGAGCCGGCGATAACGATTTTAAAGCCATAATCTGCTAAGGCCCAGGCGGCATGTTCCCGAGAAGAACCTGCCCCAAAATTGTCGCCAGTAATCAAAATGGTTGCCTTGCGGTATTCTGGCTTGTTAAAGATAAATTCTGGATCCTCGGTGTATTGATCATCCAAGTAGCGCCAAGCGTACATGAGGTACTTGCCAAAGCCTTTTTTATCAATCAGCTTTAAAAATTGCTTGGGGAGGATTTGGTCGGTATCAATATTATCGTTCATCAAGGGAACCGTAGTTCCCGTATAAATGGTAAATTTCTCCATGCTTCCTCCTTTTACTCAACTTCTGACATTTGGCGCACATCGACAAAGCGACCGGCGATCGCTGCTGCAGCTGCCATTGCTGGGCTACAGAGATGGGTCTTGGCCCCAAATCCTTGGCGGTCTTCAAAGTTCCGGTTGCTAGTAGAGGCACAGTGGACGCCATCCGGCACCTTGTCTGGATTCATCCCGAGACACATAGAGCATCCTGGATCACGCCATTCAAAGCCAGCATCCAGAAAGATCTTATCCAAACCCATTTTTTCCGCTGCTCGTTTGACAGGACGAGAACCTGGAACGACGATGGCGGTTAAATTAGGGGCAATTTTCTTCCCTTCTACGAAACGGGCAGCCAGCTGCAAATCGCTGAGTCTGGCATTGGTACAAGATCCGATAAAGATATAGCCCAACTCGATGTCTGAAGCCTTTTGACCTGGTTGGAGATCCATGTAGGCATAGGCCCGTTCATCATTCATATCCCGAATTTCTGGAAAGGCTGTTTCCACATCGACTCCCATAGAAGGGTTGGTCCCCCAGGTCACCATGGGTGCCAACTGCGATACATCGATGGTGATGACTCTATCATATGTCGCATCGTTGTCACTGACCAGGGACTGCCAATCGGCTACTGCAGCTTCAAAATCTTTCGGTACACATTCACGCCCACGGAGATAGTCAAAAGTCGTTTCATCTGGATTCATAATCCCCATCTTAGAGCCGAACTCAATGGACATATTGCAGATGGTCATCCGCTCTTCCATGGTGAGGCTATCGATTGCTTCCCCTCTATATTCGACCACATGGCCAACCCCACAGGCTACGCCATAACGAGCAATCAAGGCCAAAATATAGTCCTTGGCATAAATCCCCTTCTGAGGCTTTCCAGTAAACTCGACCAAGAGCTTCTTCGGTTTGACCTGCCAGATGGTCTGAGTCGCAAAGACATGCTCCACCTCACTGGTCCCAATCCCAAAGGCAATGGCACCGAAAGCTCCATGGGTCGCCGTATGGCTGTCTCCACAGACAATGAACTTTCCAGGCTGGGTCCGTCCTGTTTCAGGACCAACCATGTGAACGATCCCTTGTTTTTCTGAACCATGACCTGCATGATCGATCCCAAAGTCCTTGACATTTTCAGCTAATTTATCAATTTGAGCCTTAGAAATCACATCCCGGATATCATAAATGTTAACAGTTGGGACATTGTGATCAAAGGTTCCAAAGGTTAAATCTGGTCTCCGAACCTTTCTACCAGTGTCTCTAAGCCCTTGAAAAGCCTGGGGACTGGTCACCTCGTGGATATAGTGTTGGTCCACATACATGAGTTGGGGCTGGCCTTCCTCACCGGTCACTACATGCCGTTCCCAGATTTTATCAAAAATTGATTTTCCTGCCATCCTTACCTCCATAAAGCGTAGAGTGTGTAAAATGTGAGAAGGGTTCCTAAGAGCCAGGTAACCTTAAAATACCACTTCTGTGTTTTGTGATGAAAGAGTAGCCCTCCTATCCAGGCTCCTAGCCCTCCAACTGCAAAAGCATAAAAGAGCAAGGTCTTTTCTGGTATCCGCCAGGCATTTCTTTTGGCCTTTTCCTTATCAACTCCGTAGAGAATCCCTACGAAGAGATTCCATAGAAGGATCAAGCCAGTAATCATTCCTTTTACACTCATAATCGTTTTATAATCTCTTCTGTCATTTCTTTTGTCGAAGCACTGCCTCCTAGGTCTCTCGTAAAGATCCCTGCAGCAAGAGTTGCTTCGACTGCTTTTTCAATGCGACGAGCATCTTCTTCTCGATCAAAACTTTCTCGCATCATCATGGCAACAGAGAGGATCATTGAGACTGGATTCGCCACGCCTTGACCTGCAATATCTGGAGCCGATCCATGAATAGGCTCATACATGCTCGGTCCTGACTCTGAATGGCTAGCCGATGGCATAACCCCAAGAGTGCCAGACAAGACACTGGACTCGTCTGAAAGGATATCACCAAAGAGGTTTTCCGTCACGATAACATCAAAGCGTGAAGGATTGGTAATCATGAGCATGGCTGCTGAGTCTACCAACTGGTGCTCCAAGGTCACATCCGGGAAGTCTTGAGCCACTCGATCAGCTACTCTTCTCCAAAGCTTGGAGGTTGCGAGGACATTTTGTTTATCAATGCTAGTGACTTTCTTGCGACGTCCCCGCGCAATCTCAAAAGCCTTCCTCACGATTCGCTCTACTTCTTCAACTGAGTAGTCGTTGATATCCCGTGCTTGATTTTCTTCTAAGATATGCTCTCCAAAGTAAATCCCGCCGGTGAGCTCGCGAACTACTACGAAATCCACACCATGGATACGCTCCTCCTTCAAAGGAGAGAGGTGCTTGAGGGAGTCGTAAATCTTGACCGGACGAATATTGGCATAAAGGTTGAGCTCCTTACGAAGAGCTAACAAGCCTTGCTCCGGACGAATCGGTGCTCGGTCATACTGAGGACTTCCGATAGCCGCTAAGAGAATGGCATCAGATTCCTTTGTAGCTTCTAGAGTAGAAGCTGGTAGAGGATGACCAGCCGCATCAATCCCTGCTCCACCAAATGGATGAGCTTGGACCGAATAGTCAAAATTTGTTTTTTCAGCCACTGCTTTCAGCACGGACAGGCCGGCCTCCATGATCTCTGGCCCAATCCCGTCCCCAGCTAGGGCGACAATCTTCTTCGTCATAGTGTTCTCCTTTAGGCATCTGGTAGATCACGATAGGATACAATGTGACCGATCTCTCCAGCATTCTCTTTTTGCACCAAGGTATTGGCATTGATATAGGCAATCGCTGACGCCTTCAATACGTCAAAGTCTAAACCAGAAGCGTTAAAGATGGTATCCGTCGCTTCATTTTCAACAGTAACCAGCACACGCGCCTGGGCGTCAATCCCATCTGTCACCGCATCAATAGTGTAGGAAGTCAGACGAACTTCTTGGTGGAAGAATTGATCAATAGCATTAAAGATCGCTTCCACTGAACCTTGACCTTTGGCAAGGTATTCAAGAATTTCACCATCTTCATTTTTCAGACTGACTGCTGCAGTGATGCTTTCATCTTCATTGGTTGTGAGGCGAAGATCATCAAAGTGGAAGCCTTCTGGATTTTCCACTGCTGTACCGGCAACAAGGGCGCGGATATCGGCATCAGTGATCTCGTGTTTCTTGTCTGCCAGAGATTTGAACTTAGTAAACAATGGCTGGATGTCTTCTTCTGTGAATTCCAGACCCAACTCATGCAGTTTTTCTACAAAGGCATGGCGACCAGACAATTTTCCAAGTGGAAGGCTATTGCTCTTAACCCCCACCAACTCAGGCGTGATGATTTCATAGGTAAGCGGATTTTTAAGGACGCCATCTTGGTGAATCCCAGACTCGTGTGAGAAGGCATTGCCGCCAACCACTGCCTTGTTTTTAGGAATTGGAATCCCAGAGTAACGAGAAACCAACTCAGAGGTGTTGATGGTTTCATTTAGGACAATCGGACTCTCTACTTGGAAATAGTCTTCGCGAATATTAAGGGCGACCGCTACTTCTTCAAGTGCCGCATTGCCGGCCCGTTCCCCGATGCCATTGATGGTTCCTTCGACACGACCAGCTCCATTCTTTACAGCGGCGAGGCTATTAGCCACCGCCATTCCTAGATCATCATGGCAATGAGGGGAATAGATAATCTCACGATCTGTCTTGACATGGTCGATCAAGTATTTGAAAATAGCTCCGTACTCTGCTGGTGTCGTGAAACCGACTGTATCAGGAATATTGATGTAGCTAGCACCAGCATCGACTGCGGTCTGGACAACTTGCAAGAGGAAATCCAATTCCGTCCGTGTCGCATCTTCGGGTGAGAATTCAACAACTTCAAACTTAGATCGAGCATAAGAAACGTGCTCTTTGATGGCTTCAAGAATTTCTTCCTTGGTCTTGTTGAGTTTAAACTCCCGGTGAATGGGACTCGTTGCGATAAAGACGTGAACTTGCGGATACTTGGCGTCTTTCAAGGCTTCATAGCAAGCATCGATATCGGATTTAACGGAGCGAGCCAAACCTGTCACAGCAGTCTTGGTCAAGACCTTCGCAATCTCTTGCACAGCAGTGAAGGAATCCGGACTAGCTGCTGGAAAACCTGCTTCAATAGCAGAAATGCCCCATTTTTCCAATTGCTTGGCAATGGCAATCTTTTCTTTAATGGAAAAATTGACTCCTGGAGTCTGTTCACCGTCCCGAAGACTGGTATCTAAAAATTCAACTTTACGCATAGGGTATCCTCTTTTCTAAACATAGTGAATAAAATAAAAACATCTCGCCAGTTACCTAAGCGAGATGTTTTGTTACTCCCGCTTGGTAAGCCAAACAGGACTAATGCTTTTGCACTAGCCCGAGTAC